>JARBAW010000072.1 GCA_029237505.1 Nitrososphaerales archaeon | reverse complement strand
TGTTCCTACAGAAATTCTTTCCACTGCATATGTTTCGGGTCTAGAATCAAACGATTTATTATTACTCGAAAATTTAAGAAACGAATTAGCTTATTATGTTAGAGTAAAGCAGGTAATCATGAGCCCCAACAAATTAGATAATGTCGTTTACAAAGATGTTGAAATAGACGGGAGAAAAATACTAATATCTGTACAGTAGGAAATAATGTTCTCAAAATTAGCAATATTGGAAAATTTTTGATTCATACTTTTACTGATAATCTATCCATTATTAAGCCCCGATAGAGATATATCTTAGAATTTTCACTTGGTTTATACAATTATGTCATATATTAGAACCATTTGTTAGTAATCAATATTGTGATTAGTGCTAAGATTACCCAGATTTTCTAAATTATTAGAAGCAATGGAATTTCGAATTAATTGATAACTGTTATCGTGACAGTTACAAGAACAGAAATTCTTCAATACATCGTCCTCCATTATCAATCCTTTACAATCGCCATGATTATTACAACTACACATTGACGATTTAGCCAATAATTGTAATTCATTGCAACTATTGTATATTTTTTACTATAAATAATATGACAATAATTAAATTATGCTCTATCATTGTTTTTTTGTGGAAGTTTACTCTGAAAAACGGCCATGGGGTTCATTTGAAAAGTTTAACGAGAATGAACGATGCACCGTAAAATTACTCTACATAAAACCTGGCTCGCGATTGAGCCTTCAATATCATAATAAACGAAAAGAATTTTGGAAGATAGTTAAGGGGTCTGGAATTGTAGAAGTTCAGGATAAGAAATCAACTCTTTGTGAAGGGGATAATATCGTTATACCATTAGGAGCAAACCACAGAATTGAGGCAAGTGATTCTGGTTGTACAGTTTTGGAAATTTCATATGGAAGCTTTGATGAAGACGATATAGTACGGATTGAAGATGACTATGACAGGATTTAGAAACTGATAACACAGTTATTCACTACCTAGTATCTCGACTAGTAACCGACGGCGCTGAACTCTCAGGATTGGTTGCTCTGTATTTAACGAAATACAAATAAAGCCCTATTATCGCTTTTAATCTAATGAGCGCAAGTAAGAAACCCCACATGAATCTTGTAGTGGTGGGACATGTTGATAATGGTAAATCGACTATTGTAGGTCATTTGTTAGTGGACATGGGAGTAATTGATCAAAGAACTATAGATTCGTTTGCCAAGGAATCAGAAGAAACAGGAAAAGGTGATACTTTCAAATACGCATGGGTACTCGATAGCATAAAGGATGAACGAGAAAGAGGAATTACAATAGATCTAGCATTTCAGAAATTTGAAACTTCTAAATACTTTTACACCTTGATTGATGCCCCTGGACATAGAGATTTTATCAAGAATATGATTACTGGAGCATCTGAAGCAGACGTCGCTATTCTTGTCGTATCTGTGAAGCCCGGTGAGACCGAGGCTGCTACCGATCCTGGTGGCCAGGCAAGAGAACATGCATTTTTGTCAAGGACACTCGGAGTTGGTCAAATCGTAGTTGCCTTGAATAAAATGGATGATTCGGCATATTCAGAAGCGCGTTATAACGAAGTCAAGGAAACGGTCGAAAAAATGCTAAAGTTGGTAGGGTATAATGTTGCAAAGATAAGCTTCATACCGGTTTCGGGATGGAAAGGCGATAACTTGGTCAAGAAATCTGAGAATATGCCGTGGTATAAGGGACCTACTCTAGCTGAAACACTTGATCTATTTGAGCCTCCAGAAAAACCGTTAGGAAAGCCACTCAGGATACCAATACAAGATGTGTACTCCATCACAGGAGTCGGTACGGTGCCAGTAGGAAGAGTTGAGACTGGTGTTCTTAAGGCCAACGAAAAGGTTATCGTAATGCCATCTGGCGTGACTGGCGAAGTAAAGTCAATTGAGACTCATCACACCCAAATGGAATCTGCAGAATCTGGTGATAATATTGGATTTAACCTCAGAGGCGTGGACAAAAAATCTATCAAGCGAGGAGATGTCATTGGACCTGTTGATAATCCACCTAACGCTGCAAGGGAATTTGAGGCACAAATAATTATTATCCATCATCCTACCGCAATGGCTCCTGGCTATACTCCGGTGCTACATGCTCATACTGCACAAGTTGCAGCCACATTATCTGAATTTGTAGCAAAAATCGATCCAAAAACAGGTGGCGCCGTAGAAGAAAAACCGAAGTTTCTAAAGACTGGTGACGCAGCAATTGTCAGAATCAAACCTGTAAGACCATTGGCAATAGAAACTTTCAAAGAATTTCCGGAAATTGGTAGGTTTGCGTTAAGAGATATGGGAACAACAATAGCTGCTGGCGTAGTCAAGTCTATTGTTGAAAAATACGACCCAAGCTCCAAAAAGTGAGTCCTACTAATGACTCAGGAAGCCCGAATTAAATTAACTAGTACCAATCTCGTTATGCTCGAAAATGTATGCCATGAAATAAAGGGCATTGGCGAAAAAAATGGGATCAAGTTTAGGGGGCCGCATCCACTCCCAACTAAAAAAATGAAAGTCGTTACAAGAAAATCTCCTTGCGGGCAAGGAACCAATACCTGGGATAAATATGAATTACGCATTCACAGGCGTGTCATAGACTTGGGTGCTGATGATAGATCTATAAGACAACTAATGCGATTAAAGATTCCCGATGACGTTTACATCGAAGTTTCTCTAACTTAACAACATCTAATTTTTATCTAATTATTTCATACATCTTTTACTAAGCTACCGTAGGAATTATCCGGAACAACCAAATTAGCAAATGGTTTCGGATTGAATATCTTTGCAAGTATCTCTATGCCGGTAATCACTCTTGGACTGGGTCTACTAAAAAAAGATATGGCATCTACTGCAAAAACCCTGTTATTTTTGACAGCTCTTAGGGAACTCCAATAATCGTTTCCTTTCAGAGAAACATATTCACTTCGCGCTCTGTCAAGAGTGAATCCGCAGGGTAGAAGAATCACAATATCAGGATCATATTGCAATATTTGGGACAACTCTATTTTACGTGATCGTTCTCCACTCTTACTGATTCCATTCACGCCTCCCGCAAGCTCAACCATCTGCGGAACCCAATGCCCGGCTATGTAAAAAGGATCTAACCATTCCAAACAAATTACTTTTGGATTTTCATCCTTAATAGTACTGGCTATACGTTCAATTCTATTCTGTAGGGAAGATTTTATTTGTAGTCCCTCATTCTCTTTTCCAACCATTTTGGCAACATCTACAATATTTTGAACCACGTCTACAATTGTGTGAGGATCTAGTACAAGGGTGTCTGGTGTATAACCTAAGTATCGGATGACTCTTCCCATTTCTCTATCATGTGGTGAACACACATCACAGATTCCTTGGGATATGATAAGGTCGGGCCGTATTTTCTCAAGCAAGGCAAAGTTTATTGTAAAGTATTCCTTCTGTAATCTTGCGAGTTCTTGAATTTTGTCTTCTATCTGCAAACTTGTCATTGATTCGGAATCGAAGACTGATTTTATTATCTGAGGTTTGCTCTTTGCTTCGGCAGGAAAATTACATTGATGAGTAACACCATATAACAAATGCTCACATTCCAACAAATATAGAATCTCTGTGGCACTAGGTAGAAAGGATACAATACGATTAGCCAATACCAATTGTGTCAGTGTTGATTATATTAATGATCTTTCATAGATGTTAGCAGTAAAGTATTTCTACATCTTCTGATTTATTCACGTGAAATTAAATGCACTAATATTTTAATAATCGAATGTCAAGATAACTATGTCAAGTCATGAGTAAATTCACGATAACAAATAGAATGGATCAAAGTGAAATAGATAGACGTACTAAAAACCTTCTAGATTTATTTAGAAAAAATTTTCTCGATAGCAAGAGCGATGACTTTGTTTCCGATGCTTTGTCAAACATGATGGTTTGTAATACCATTTACGCGAAAATTTTTGAAGGATATTTGGTATTGGCTGAAAAGAGAAAAATACCACAGGAAATGACTGATGGTTTTGTAAAGTGGGCTTCTGATCAGTTAGACGAACTCAAGATCAAGTTAACTGAAAAATATCAAAAGACCGATATGAGATAATAGTCTCAACACTTATGCCAAGTCTAGAAATTGAGCCTAAAAAGTCGTGTATAAGGAATAAACTTGAGATTCAATTTCTTATTCTTTGGACCCAAATATTGCACGAACGCATTCCGGGGATTGACTGAATAGAAAAGTCTATATGATTACTATAATGGATTTTTCATATGAAAAAACCTGTGCTTATACTCACACTAACAAGTATCTTGATATTCTCAGGTGTAATTTTCCATGTCGAAAAATCGCAAATATTCGCACAAAAAGAAGGTCGAGATAATTCCACTCTAGTTTCAATTAGCAAGATCTTCAAAGATGTACAAGGTTCAGTGGTACAAATAACTCGTGAAAATCCACCGACATCTAATGATGGTCCCAGTGATGAAAATGTTACCAGTTTAGGCTCTGGATTTGTATTTGATAGGCAAGGTCGAATAATTACCAATCATCATGTAGTAAGCGATTCAAAGAGTGTGGATGTTACCTTCATTGATGGTAGTAGATACATTGCATCCGTTATTGGAAGTGATCCTTTCAATGATATAGCTGTAATTGATATTACACAAAATATTTCCGAAAAACTTAACCCATTGACACTTGGAAATTCATCTTCAGTCGAGGTGGGCGATCAAGTTATTGCTATTGGAAACCCGTATGGACTTGCCGGATCAATGACAGTAGGTATAGTAAGTCAGAAAGGACGTTTAATTTCTACTGAAGGGTCAGCATTCAGTATTCCAAGCGTCATCCAAACAGATGCGTTAATTAATCCTGGTAACTCTGGTGGACCTCTTATCAATGATGATGAAGAAGTAATTGGAATGAATACTGCTGGCGTGCTTTCAGATTCAGGCAGCTTTTCTGGTATTGGTTTAGCGGTCCCTTCAAATACCATTTCAAAAATAGTACCGATACTTATAAGCAAAGGAAATTACACGCACCCATGGCTTGGAATATCTGCCAGCACTCTGACATCAAAACTGACAGAAAATTTTGAGAATTTAAGTAGAGATTTCAAGGGTGTATACGTCGAATCAATAATTAAGGGCGGACCTGCTGATAAAGCGGGACTTCGAGGCAGTACTACTGATCAATATGGGGATAAGCATGGTAACGATATTATCACATCGGTTGATAATCATAACGTTACTTATATGGAAGATCTAGTATCTTATATGGATGAAAATAAACAACCAGGTGAAAAATTGAACGTTACCGTATTTAGAAATCACACCTACACCGAACTTAATGTGATGTTGGGCGATCGTAGTAATAGTACCAAGACAGAAGAGGAAAAAGACCCATATAGTTAGCCATTCATAACTTATAATCCCGCGATTGATTTCCCTTAAGTTTGGGACAATCGGTTAGCTAGCTTAAAGTTGTTTATGAATTCATAAAGAATTGGAGCCCAATGCTAACGATATACATTGCCAAAAGTATAAATCCTGTCTTTAATCCAATTTCTTTTTTGAATAATAGGCCTACGGCTATAAGTGTGACCCCTGTGGCCAAAATCATTTGATGTGACAAAATCTCAGTTCGATCTATCACTGCACCAAATCCACTATGATACATTGCTCCAAATACCGCAAATGCAAGCAACAATGTATTGTTTAAGATCTTTGAACCAAGTACGTTGGCAATAGCAATGGATGTCCCCTGGGCCCCCTTTCTGGCTAGTAGCATTAATGATATTTTTTCAGGCATTTCACCAGCAATTGGACTTATTACCACTGAGAGGATTATGGCTGAAACACCTATCTCGACTGAAACATGCTCCAAAGATTCAATAAATGGTTCTGCTCCTAGGAAGATACCTATTGTTCCTATCATGAAGATTATTCCTGATTTTATTAATTGTTTTTGATTACTGGGAAGATTAACATTTTCAGAAGGGTTACTATAATCTTTAATAATTTTCTCTCTATCTCTCTTTTTTTCTAGCCTCATTTCATAAAATGCAATAAATACATAAACCAAGAACAGAATGGTAAACACTATTCCATCTATAAAGTGATATCCATCGATAAATAGGACTGCACTTATTATCGCCGTAACTATGAGAAAAATCTTGTCGAGCTTAAATGAGCTGACATCTATTTTCTTGATCGGTTTTTTTGAAAGACGTGTAGTCGCAATTAACAGCATTATTGCCAAACCTAGAGTCATCATCAGTACATTGCTTCCTAATCCTGCTCCAAGAGCAATTCCATAAGAGCCGTCTGATGCTGCATATGCTACTATGGCAATTTCAGGTAGCGTAGTTGCCACGCTAAGAAGAGTTCTTCCTACAAACCTAGCTCCAAATCTAGTAGCTAGGTGTTCAGCACCATAGGAGAGTAACCAGCTTGCAAATGTTAATTCTCCCAACCAGATTAACATGATTAAAATATTATTGGCTTCCAAACAAGTTGTGACTTCTTATTTTACAGAATATAAATCATAATAAATTTGAATGTAATGTCTATTAAGGCCGTTGTAAACTTGTAGTCTAAAATGATGATTTTTTAGATTATCAAAATATAGTATTGTGGCTGACTTGATCCATTTTTAAGTTATGGGTACGTTTGTCATATTCGATACCGGTATCCTAATTTTTAGAACACCATTTGCATAATCTGCTTTGCTTTTTGCATTGTCATCTTCCGGAATAGAATAGGGAAGTGGAATCTTCTTCTCAATCCTGCTAGGGCGCTGACTAAAATGAATTGTATATGTTTCCATTTCAACAACCCTCTTTGCCCTCAACGTAAGAATATCCTTGGAAATATTCACATGAATATCCTTTTTCTGAAATCCAGGGAGGTCCACTATGATCACTAGTTCTGTACCATCTTCATAAATGTCAACAGGAGGTAAAACAAACTCATAAAATTCTCTTGAACGGTTGCCGATTTCCTTCATTATTTCCTTTGCGACATAACGACTTACACCCATACCCTATCTGTCGACTTCTTTCTATAAATTCTTTATTTTCTGAATCGAATAGATAACCAGTATGCGTGAAACAATCAAGAGTCTGCCATTTTCATGCTATAGAGTTTCAAATATAAAATACTAACAACTAATCTGCTATCATGATTGCGTGATATCCAGAACTACACTCTGGGCAACATGCATGGTCGCATAAGCATTCTACGCAGTATCGGTGGGCGTCATAAAATGTACATATGCTATCAGAATGGAGACAGTTCTCACAAATAACGAACTTTCTACATGGATTCGAATCTAATCTATCCACAATCTCACTTCCGTCAAATCATATATTAAGCTTTATAGTTTAGGCTTAAAAATACTAGTTTTAGAGAACCAAATAGGTTATGGATGAGTAAAGGAAAATGCATGGATTTCACTGAGTTTAATAAAAAATAAAAACAATGCAATTTGCAATTCAATAGGTAATGAATTTCTCTGTTCCGACGATTGATAGGATGGCAGGGATTGAATTATACACGACGCATTTTGGCGGAATAGGAGGATCAATTAAGGTAAAAAACGAGGACTTTAAGGTTGTTGAATTGCTATCTGATTCAATTTTAAAGGATGTTTCCAAACTTCCTGACAAATTGTACAGATTTCCGTTGTTGCTACTGAGCAAGAACGGGTTGGATTCTAATCATGCGATTATGGAGATATTCAATGAACTAGGAACAAGAATCAGAGTTCTGGGAATTAAGGATGCAAAGGCCGTTACTACGCAATACGCTACTTGCGAGAATAACAAGTACAAAGTAGGTAGAACCAGACATACTACTTTATCGCTAGCCGGATATACAAAATCTTCAATAAAGAAATCTCACATTATGGGAAACCAATTTGAGATACGCATTACAAATCCATCTAGAATTGATATTTCTGACTTTATTATGGAAATAGAGAATATCCCAAATTATTACGGATTACAGAGGTTCGGAAGTGAACGACTTGTCACTCATTTGGTCGGCAGAGAAATCATCAGAAGGAATTTTCAAAAAGCAGTTGATATATTTTTATGCTATACTACAGAATATGATACTCAATTTAGTAAGGAGATAAGAGAAAAATGCAGGGACCCAAAAAATTATAGATCCATATTGAAGATAATTCCAAAAGGAATGGATTTGGAACGTAATTTGCTAAGATCCCTTGCTAACGGCAAGGATTCCATTGGTGCATTAAGATCTATTCCTATAAATATAAGACGATTGTTTGTTCACGCGTATCAGGCATTTATCTTTAACAGATGTTTAAGTGATATAATACGAAATGGTGAGTCAATAACAAAGTGCACGAGAAATGATTTCTGTTTTAGGGTTGAAAATGGATTGACATTGGGAAAACTAATGAGGTTTTCCGACAAAGATAGTACAGGTTTAGTGCCTGCAATGCACCTACCCGGTTATTCATTCAAATCGACTGGTGGTCGAGTTGAAAGCAAACTATTCGCCTTACTAAAAGAGGAGAACTTAACACCAAAGGATTTCTATTTAAAAGAGATGCAGGAATTAAGTGTAGAAGGTGGCTTTAGACAATTACCACTTATGGTAAAAGATTTTTCTTATTCAGGAAACATTATGGTAAATTTTAAAATACCCGTAGGTTCATATGCAACAATTTTGTTGCGTGAATTGATGAAGCCTACCAGCCCCACAAATTCTGGATTTTGATTCTAATATGCAAACTTGTTGACTTCCGAGTGGGTATAATCTTGTAATGTTAAATATATACGGCTTGAAATTATCTGTGCAATATAAATATGACACTTGAGCATTGAGAATCCATGCTCGGCAGTAGGGACTTTCATAAAATCATAGAAAACGGGCTGATAAAGGCTTCAAAGGAACTAACGTTAGAGTATGATCCTGATGGGATTCATGTATCTGAAATTACCCGATGTAGTAGGTTATCCTATTTCGAAAGGGTGGATCCTTTCGAAGATGAATCTTCTAATGCACTACAAAATATACTCAAAGGATCAGTTAAAAAGTTGTTAAATGGAAAAACTAGAGAGTACAAGGTTGATGATCTTAGAATTTACGCCAGTATCGATTTAATGGTATCTAAGGATATGGTAGTTAACCTCATACCTGTCTCAAAATTACCGGAATATCCACATCCAAATGATCTACTTTATGCTAATGCATGTTTGTTTATTTTCGAAAGCCAAGGCGTGTTCATAGTCTACTTCACCCCCGATGGCAAATTCGTTGAATTTAGTGTTTCCGAAAGTAAGAGGATGTTTGAGCAGGTTGTAAGGAGAGCCCGAATTTTGCATCTCTTGCTTAAGGAAAAAAAGACTCCAGTTGTAGAACCAAGTGAGTTATGCTTTTCATGTAAGTACTATCAAAGATGTTTTGGACAACAAAAGGAACCAGAGCATTTGCTAGACATTCTGGGAATTGGAAAGAAAAAATAGCGTTAGGTCACCGGTTTTTCATGTCTTGATTCTTGAACCAATTTATTGATCCTTTTTGTTCTAACCCCAAACAAGATCCCAGTGAATATCACAAAAGCACCGGCCACAACTCCATACATCATAAGTAAATCCGACATACCGTCATAGGTTTATTGCATTAACATTTAATTTTTACTAAAAATTTAAGGAGTTGAAGGACGTGTGTAGTTTATGTTGAAAGTTTGTTCACCTCCGGTGGATTGGAAGCTGCCTGTCTGCTTAAAAAAATAACTTCCATTAACCAGAAATTTTGAAATTTCATTATTTTCTGAAATTTGGGACAGATTTAGATTGTCGTTGTTTTCGATTATTCTCTTATCTTTTAGAATAAGTGTGCCGTTTCCAATAACTGGAAATATACTATCTTGTGAGTCTACAAAGCCTTCGGGTCGATTACCAATATCTCCTGAAACAATTCTAGTAGAATTTGCGTATGCGTTGTATGAAATGGATTCAAGAATAATTGTGCCTTTGTTTGGGTTAAAAACATTAAAGATAATTGAAAAGTTTCCCGTATTGCCATCTATTATTTTTGCCGTAATATCCTTGATTGATAACTCGGGTGGAATAGAATCTCTAATTGCATCCTGATTGAAAATACTGGCTTCAGTGAAATTAATATTGCTTAAACCCAATCTTGAAATGTCATTGGTCAGAAAATTGGAACTAAAAACTCCAAAATAAATAATAACTGCTACGACCGCAACAATAATTCCAGCTGCAATAATTTTTTTCCCCATTGTCTTAAATACACCTATAATCAAAAGATTATTTTAGTCTATTTGTTCTTTGTAGAACCAATCATTATGATCTTCTATCCAATTAATCATGTGGACTAAGATTATATTTACGACCGAATAATCCCAGATCATGTTTATCGGGGCAAGACGAGCTGTCCTTATTGGAGCTATTGGTGCGATTGTAGCTTTTATTGTATTATTCCCAGCTATTCCTGACCTGCTTAGGGGAGGTAGCGAATTACGAGATGTAACTGTAAATGTAAAAAATATTGTCGCGGAAAACACAAGCAACGTTAAGAACACCATTCCCTTGACAGTAACCTTTGAGATACTCAACAAAGATGTTAAAGCATTGTCGACCTCTAAGATAGAATATTCAGTTGATGCAAATAATACTCATTTGGGTAATGGGTTGCTTTCGTATGAAGACATACCTCCAAACGGAAGACCTCAATTGTATCCTAACTCTCCTACAACCCTAGAATCGACATTTCTACTTACACGAACAAGCTCTAACTCTGAATTGTTTGACAAGATAAATAATGCCGGGTTTGTAGCTAATTTCACAGAATGGAATATTAACGGAACAGCACAGATTGACTCTGCGTTTACGATATACCCAGTGCCTTTCAGTAGCAATATAAGATAACAAGATTCAAGAATTCTATTTTTCGTTTTTCATGTAGGCTTTTTCAAATCCAGCCACAATCCATTCTTCTAACCAGACACACTTTGCAGGGCTATAAGGGCTGGCTTCATCTTCAGAAGAACATGAATGTTGATAAGCACAACTAAAGCACGGGGCCCCTTCAACACATTCAATTTGAATAGGTTTTCTGTTAAATTCGGCAATAGCTGATTTCTTTACTATTAGTTTGTATGTCCATCTACCCTTATGTAAAATTTTTTCGCGTGAGATAAGAGATTGTTTCTCGAGATTCCCTGCTAATCTAGAACCATCCCTGCTATCTAGTGAAAATTCTTTGCAGATTTCAGTTTGGAAAACGCCATCTTCTCCACTTTTCAATATTGCCTGAAAGACCTGTTCAAATAATTCGTGCTTATTTTTATACATACTTCTCGGAAGATTAACAATTTGAGACAAAAGATAGATTTGTATCAAGCTAATAATATAAAAATCTTGGCATTATCTATTCAATCCGTCGACAATATCGAGGGATATTGACATTTGCCGCTTGTAATTAGAAATTTCTAAATCTGAATGTTGTGATTGGATCAAGCATCAAAGCTCAGAACGTTTCACAAATTGAAAACGATCTGAATATTGACACTTGTAAATTTTATTTCCTAAAAACTAACTAACAACGCAACTGAAATTCTTAAAGAAAACTGCGGTCACCGGGATTTGAATTCCCGCTCTAATTATCTAGAGTCCCGGGTTGCGGGCTTTCTTCTCCATCGATTGGAGTGGAAGGCCAGTGTCCTAACCAAACTAGACGATGACCGCATACCTTTTATGCGATGATAATCTGGATATTAAATCTTATGAAGATTGTCGTTTCTTATTGTCTGGAAATATATAATTCAAAAGCATATCGACCATCTTGTTTTTTCCTTTTTCCTTTACATTGGTGAATCTTTTATTCAGCTTTTCTCTTTTTGCATCTTCCTCGACAAACTCATTTGGTCTCTTGTCAAATGCGCCCTCAAATTGAATCTTGTAACCTTTGTAACCTGCTACGACCTTATCAAAAATGTCTTTTTGTTGATAGGATGAAACGAAATAAATCACGGGAGGATTGGGCCTCTTTTTAATTTCATCCATCAAGACAGAAAATAAATGTCCTATGTTATTGTAAGAATTTATCACAACTATCTTGGATTCTTCAACGCCATTTTCTATTAAGTGGTTCTTTATGATATTGCCTGCCTCATTGCCAGCCGCAATATTGACTATTGTATCAGACTTGTCAGGCTTGGATTTCATGATGCGTTCATATATTCTGGTACAAACTGCTATTCTTTCCATGATGTGTGGAGGCAATTGATTATTTGACTCAATCTGTACAAAATTACAGTATAGCACAATTACGTTTCCAGATAGAAATCTATTTTCTGACATGGTGATTTAGAATAATACTAGGAAATAAATTTTTTACCAACCCGACTTCTTGGGTGAGTTTAACTGCCTTTCTAATTCATCCAATCTTTGTATGGCGTCCGGGGTTTGTCTAATTTCAGAATACGATGCATCGTTTCTTATCTTACTCATCAATTCTGCCACCTCATCAGCAGTTACTCCGTGCTTTATGTCGTATTCTATCTGTTTAGAACAACTTGAAACAGTGCTATATTTTTTAAAATTTCGTTTTTCAAATGATGATGCATCGGGAGAAATTCCTTTCATGTAACGTAGAATAACCTTCTCAACATGTTCCAGATGCCACTCTCTCATCGCAAAATTGTTAGGTTTCATGGCACGTACTCAGTGATATGTGAATAATAAGTATTTAATCTATTTTACAAATTCAAAATCCAACTAACAAAATATTATTTCTCAGATGTATGAAGATGATTACAACTTTCTCTACATATAGTCTGAGAGTTTAATTCTGTCTTGATCCGGTATTTTTGCAATTTCAAATCTTTCCTTTGATTTCAAGAAAGAGGCAGTTGCATCTATTCCAATTTTTGTGGTTATGAGATTTTTCTGATCACTGGAGGGATCCAAACTAGAACCTTTTGAATTTGGTATAATTAACAAATCCTTATCAGCCTGGCATCTGGTCGAAATCGCATACTCGACCTCGGTTGGATTAGTAGGATCTATGTCTTCATCGACTACTATTGCAATTTTTAATGAAGGATGTCCTGCAAAGGCAGCAATTATTGCATTCTTTGGTTCTCCTTCCAATTTCTTACTTATTTGAATGACCGCAACCAGCCAGTTACTTCCTCCATCTGTCAGGTGAACTGCTCTAGTACCAGATACAACATCCTTGACACTCTGGAATAGTTTTGATTCTATCGGAAGCCCCATCAACAATCTATGCTCTCCATATCCAGGCAATATGTCATGAAAAATTGGATCAGCAGCCAGGTAAATCTTGTCCAATTCAAAAACGGGCTGCTTTCGTTTAATATCATAAGTTCTCAACATTTCTACCATTTGTTCTTCGGCTGTTTCATCTGCGAGTATCCTTCCTTCCAAGAGAATCTCAGCGTATTTTGGAATATGGAGGCCATTACCAGGTGATTGGATCAAGGACAATCTATCATTCATAAGTGAATTTGCCATCTTTAACTCATTTTCTCCATAGGGGGCTTGATAAGCTGCCGCAACCGATATAGCAGGATGAGCTCCAACAATAATCGAGACAGCCAAATCATCACCATGTTCCTTTGCACTAGTAAAACACTTGTGAAGATGTCTTCCCTCCACCATTCGTATGGCCATCCTTTTTTTATCTAATCGCAATAATCGATGAGTTGATAAATTCTGATATCCTGTTTCATTATCTTTGGCAAAAACCAAAGACGACGTTATGAACGCTCCTGAATCCTTTTCAAAGTGTGTAATTATTGGCAAGTCGTATAGACTCCTTGAATTCTTTTTCCAAACATTTCCCTTTTCGATATTAGCTATTTCGGGTTTGTTTCGTATTGCATCATTAATCCTCTCCTGGATCTTGTTTTCATTATTTGCGTTTATTGAAAGTGCGATTCTGTGTCTTGTGCCCAAAACATTAGCCGCCACTTTTATGTTGCTTCCTTTTACTGATTCAAAAAGTACTGCCCGGCCTTTATCCATTTTGCTTACTATTGCTGCAAGTTCAAATTTAGGATTGACAGGTTTTCTTATTCTTACTAACTGATTTACTTCTTCTAATCCCTTTAAGAAATCGGAAAAACCACTAATCTTTTTGAATTCAAACCTGGACTTCATCTCTGATCACTAGCTTTTGCTTCCAATAATTTTAATACTTCATTCATTATCTCTTGCATTTCAGGCAATGACATTGGATTCTTATTATTGAAGTTAGTTATTACTATTCCATTTATCATAAGAGATATTTTTTCTGACAGAGTCTTTGTGAATACTGGATCTCTTATATTTGGTATTACTCTTGCGCTTTGAGTTCTATTGTTGGATGCCACAGAAACATGCACTCCTCCTATCTTGCACGAATCTTCGGAAAGGGAAACAAAACAACCATTTTTAAATTCGATAAATTTGAGTAAAAAAACTCTATTTGATTTCAGGGTAATCCTCTTTTCTATGTAGTTCCCTTGATGGGATTCGCTCAAATTAACTATGAATATCTTGGTACAATACGATATCTAAATCATTTGATTAGATTGCACAAGTCCAAGTTACAGCAATCCTAAAAAAATCTAGGAATATATTTGCGTCATCATATTTTGTCCGCATACTTTTAGTCATATTACAGGGAAGTCGCTCTAAAAAATACGGCCGCTACGAAGTGCAATTGTTTTTGCAGATCCAACATCTCTATTACCACGACGATTAGGGAGTATATTTCTTGAAGTACCGAATTCATTGACAATTTCTATTCTGACAGTTCTATTTAGATTCCTTATTTCTTGGGCCATGTGGTTGCACTTGATCCAATCTCCATTTCCAATTTTCAATATCTTTTTACTAGATTTTATGCAAGAGAGAATATTCACAATAAATTTGACTGCATCTTTCATCGAGCTTTGAACCGTGCTGTATAATTCTGCATGAAGATATATTACATAGATTCCTATCCTATTGCCCGGATCAACTCCTATCACCAAAATATCCTCAAGATAGTTTTCACTAAGGTTTTTCAAAATCATTGCCTTAAAAACAGGCGGGAATGTATCGAGCTGAAAATCAAAGAATAAATCTTGTCTTCTAAATAATGCCGCTTCATTTTTTGTGGTGATGATTATTTTTGCATTTGTCTTGGAAGCTTCTTCTGGCGAAAGAGAAGAGAACCTAATGTTCATAGATTTTAATGTGGTTACTATTTTGTAATACGGTCGGCCTTCGACTGTTGCTACCACTATTTGATTTGAATTCAGCTCTGTCACTAAGGGCTTTCCATTCAACTATACTATTTTTTGATCGTTATTAAATGTTTGATGTGTTGAAATAAAAGACTACGACTAGGCAGTATCACTTTTGTTCAGAACAGAATCCACTACCAACTTAACTGATTTGTCAAACGATAGCTTTGTATTTTCCCTCAGTTTTGTGAGGTTAGACTCTGCCTCCTCCAATATTTTTTGAGACTTTTCTTCTGCTTCCTGCTTTGCACTGGAAATAATCTTTTCTGATTCTGTCTTTGCAACTTCAATTATCTTTTCTCTAAGCTGCGCTATCTCATTGTCTGAAGTAGATATTATTCTCTTTTTCATATCTTGAACCTTTACTGACAAACTATCAATGTCATTCTCTAGTTCAGATAATGCGGAAATAATTTTTTCTACGGAGGACATTATACTGTACCAGAAAATCCTACAACCATATATTAACTCTGCATTACGCGGTACCTAGAATGCCCTTTGTCATATCATCAAGTCGTGAGATTTAATATTGCTTGCGCAATATCACCCTTAGTATCAGTCAAAGCCATAATTGCCTTATCTCTCGAACTTGAAGCCTGCTGCATTACTAGGATAATATCCTCCTCTTTAAAAGTAGGAACTTCCCTCTCCTTTTCCTCTATATCCCCTGCAATAATTTGGAAAATGGTGTTATCTTTACCCTTCATCTCAATTACTTGGGGCTTTATCAAATAGATTTCTTTGGCATCTGTCTTAATGACAACTTCTTCGATATTCTCTAGTTCTTGCATGTTAAGGCCCATCTTATCTAACATACGCCGCATTTCGCGATTTCCGCGCATCATACTTTAGGTTGCTCCACTCTACTTTTTATTCCTTCTCTAACTTTTACTGCAACATCTCCTATTCTTCCACGTAATTGAGATTGACCCATAACTGATTTACCTACAGCAAGTACCTCATCGTTCTTGTCTATGATCACAACTTCAGATCCGATATTGATATTTGAACCAAACCATTCAAC
>JARBAW010000071.1 GCA_029237505.1 Nitrososphaerales archaeon | reverse complement strand
TTACCACAATCGACAATATTCGAACTTCCCCTAAAAGATTCAATTAAGGATAGTAAGAGCATGTCAATACAGAATTTATTAAAGCAATTAATTGCCAGAGCCGATTCGTATCTCGTAGAAGAGGCAAATTCTGTTATGGATAAAAAACAAATACCACCAAGTGGAGACAAACATGATTTTCTATCTTTAGCCCCATTTCATTGGCCAGATGATACAAAACCTAATGGCATTCCATATACTTATCGTGACGGACAGCTTAACCCTGAGGCATCTGCAGTTCCTGATAGGGAGAACTTGGGTAAAATGATTGGTAGAGTAAAAATACTTTCAGTAGCATATTATTATACAGGAGATACTGTTTATGCTAATAAGACATCAGAACTATTGAGGGCATGGTTCATTAATAATGATACCCGGATGAATCCTAGCTTGCAATATTCTGAAGTAATAACGGGAAAGAATAATGGAACCCGTTCTGGTATCATTGCTGCTAACTATTTTCCAATGGTATTAGATGCTATTATGTTGATAAAGGATTCACCCGATTGGACTGATGATGATCAGCAAGCCATTGAAATATGGTTCAACGACTATCTTGAATGGCTCTTACATTCTAGTTTTGGTAAGAAGGAAAGTAAAGAGCTCAATAATCATGGCACTTGGTTTGACGTCCAGGCATCTTCAATAGCCATGTTCCTAAATAGGACAGAAATAGCCAGAAACATACTTGAAAATAATATTAACAAACTAATCTCAGAAAAAATACGATCGGATGGCGCACAACCCTTTGAACTAGAGAGGCATACTTCTCTAAACTATCACATTTTCAATCTATTGGGATTTTTCAATTTAGCAAAAGTAGGAGATGATATTGGAATTGATCTGTGGAATTATGAAACTCCTGAGGGATCTGGACTGAAAAAGGCTCTAGATTATTTGCTTCCGTATGGATTGGGTAATGAAACATGGTCCTACAAACAAATCAAACCAATTGACAAGGACGGATTTCATGATTTGATATGTCAAGCAATTGTAAATTACAAGGATAATGATTCTTACATCAAAGCCTTTAGAACCCTTGATCAATTGAACATGACCAGGCAAGTGGATGGCTTGATTTATGGCTGTGCTAACCGCATAGTAAACAATTAGAAATATTGTGAATATTTATATTTAAGAAAAACAAAATATTCAATCAATTTTTCCAGACTATTGAAACTCTGATTTGATAATCATGAACTGATCATCATCGTTTCCTGTTTCAATATTGAGAAATGATCCCGTAAGCACATCTCGATCCGTCTTGGATATGTTAACATGCAAAAATCCAGTTTCTTCAAGCTGGGTTACCATATATGGAGCCTGTCCTCTAAAATCATATAGATTATTTCCTGCCGTTCCCACACTCACATAAATTGGAACACCAGGTGAATTGTAATGACTTGGATTTACATCCTTAACTATGGGTTCCCTAGTATGATCGACATTATACACCAAGGGGTAGGATCTTTGATAATTATGATTATGTGCAGTTATTACCAAGTCAACTCCATACTTTTCAAACAAAGGAGGGTATGTCTCTCTTAAATTTTCATTTGCAGGGTGAATGGTGGGTGAAGTGTAAAATGGTCTGTATCCGTATACTACTATCCAGTCAATGTTTGGATTATTTGCTGCTTTATTCAAATCATCGTTGATGAATTGATATTGCTCAGATCCATTTACATATGGAATAACAGAACCCTTGCCGGTTGACATTGCCAAAAAATGAACATTCTGATAATCAAATGAGTAAAAAGGGCTTTTGAGATCAAAATGCCTAGTATAATCTCTATATCTTACTGACCCTGTATCATCTTCGCCAAGAGCAATCTTGATGTTATCATCATCTAAATTTGAAATAATATCAAAAAAGCAGTCAGAATCCTTCACTTCTGATAAATCACCCAAGGCAAGGACCAAATCAGGATCCTCATCTTCCATACCTTCTACGGTTTGTCGAGTCTTTGAATCACAACCATAATCACCAGCAACTGTAAAATCAAATTCAGATTTTCCATTCACCGGGGTTTCATCTGTAACGGTATTGATCCCTGATGTTGATGAGGAATCGACAATCTCAAAGGAATTTGTTACTGATGAGTCGATGTAGCCTTGACTTGATACCTCAATCTCAATCGACAACGGTCCCACATCTCCATTCTCCCCAATGGTCCATGAATATACAAATTTGCCCTGAGGATCTGTTTTTCCTTTGAATGTCTTTTCAAAGTTATTTCCTGGATATATCAATTTCCCATCTATCTCGGCATTTGGGATTGCTCTTGAATTTGAATCAGTAACACTTATCGTGGTATTCTGTGTATCTCCTCTGGCAACAGGATTTTTCTGTGATAAAACTGATACATGCATCATGTTGTTATTGTTACTATTTGTATCTACAACATCAGATGCATTGGGAATGGATAGTTCTTGCTGCGGTGGTTCTGATTGGATTGGAGATAGTTCTTGCTGAGGTGGTTCTGATTGGATTGGAGATAGTTCTTGCTGCGGTGGTTCTGATTGGATTGGAGATAGTTCTTGCTGCGGTGGTTCTGATTGGATTGGAGATAGTTCTTGCTGCGGTGGTTCTGATTGGATTGGAGATAGTTCTTGCTGATTACCGATATTGGGAACTCCAACTACAAAAACACTATACCAGCGAGTAGGTGCAGAGGAACATAATAATTTCGCAGTTATCTTATTCTCACCATCAACTATTTGAGTATAATTAGTGTGCAACACAAATTCCCACTGCGAAAAATCATCAATGCCCCCAGTTCCACTCGCAACAGCGTTTTGATAAGGCTTAACATCATTTACGATCAGAGATACTGAACAATTTTTCAAAGAGTTATCTGAAGATAAACCTGAAATTGACAATTCTTGTCCTGAACTTACGTTTTGAGTTGTTATTGGGTCAACTATCTTAATTGTCTCTTTTGGTATAGAAGATGGTTGCAATTCTTCGGCACTTTGAGCATGTATCATCTGATTTGGAATCAATAACATCAGAATAAGCAAGATAATAGAACCCATGGTAAAATATGGCACTCTTACCTCACCGGACATCTCTTACAGAATCCATATTTGTCATATATATTCTGAAGCTCGATTTTCTGTTATTATTTTCTCATAGTAAAAGTAGAAAAATCACGTAGTTAGGAGATTTATGATACATGGAATTTGTATCTAGAATAAAGTATGGCAGATATATTTGAAAACTATGTTAAAAGTTTGATCACTATAGATACGAATGCCGCAACTGCTGCACTTGCGGGAATTGTAATAATCCATGCATAAACAATTCTTTTACCAACTCCCCACCTCACTGCCGATAGCCTTTTTGTGGCGCCAACACCCATAATACCCCCAGCAATTGCATGTGTAGTACTTACGGGGATACCAAGCCAGGCCATTGACGTAAGTATAACACCGCCTCCAGTTTCAGCACAAAATCCCTGAAATGGGCGTAGACTTGTTAGCCTAAAAGCCATTGTCTTAACTATTCTCCAACCCCCAAAGAAAGTTCCTAGTGCAATAGCAAAAGCTGCACCCAATATAACTTCAATTGGTACAATAAAAGAGTGAGAATCAAGGATCCCTCCTGCAATTAGCAAGGCTGTAATCACACCCATTGTTTTTTGACCATCATTTGCACCATGAGTTAGTGAAAAAAAGACTGAGGAACAAATCTGAAGCCGTCCGAATATCTTGTTAACATGAGAAGATGTATAGTTCCTGAAAAAATACATGACAAGTATTGCAATTCCAAAAGCACAAACAAAACCCAATGTGGGAGATACAACAATAAACGTAAGTGTCTTTTCTATACCTGAAAATACTAATGCTGAAGTTCCTCCTGCAAGTAACGCCGATCCTATTAGACCACCTATTAATGCATGACTACTCGACGAGGGGAGGCCAAAGTACCATGTAATTAGATCCCAAATTATAGCACCAATTAATCCTGCAAATATTACATCCACGGTTGAAAACGATGGTTGTATTATGCCCTTGCCAACAGTTGCAGCCACCGCAGTACCGAAAATAAATGGTCCGGCAAAATTTGCAACTGCTGCTATCACTACCGCATAAAGTGGTCTGAGGACTCTGGTGCCAACAACTGTCGCTATTGAATTCGCCGAATCATGAAATCCATTGACAAAATCAAAGAACAGGGCAGCTGAAATGGCCGAATAAACTGCAATTTCAGTGGGTATCAATATTCAATCATCTGTATTTTAAAGCGATATCTTCTATAACGTCGGCAACATCTCTGGATCTGTCAAGTGCGCTTTCGAGTGTCTCGTAAACCTCTTTGGATTTTATTATTTCAATCGCATTGTCCGTATCAAATAAATCAGCAATTGCAATACGATAAATGTTGTCACCTTCATGTTCATAACGGCTTATTGCTTTACTATATTGTACCAAATCTTCCCGTTTTGCCTTTGGTAATCCCTTAACTGCATTGTGAATTTCATTGCACGCTTTCAATAGTAGGTCGGATAGTTCCTGCATATATGATGAGGATTTCTGAATCTTGAACAATATCATTCTGTCTGAAGTCCCATACGTTGCATCAAGGACTTGATCAATGGTACTGGTCAGCTCCGAAATATCCTCCTTGTCAAGCGGTGTTACAAATGTCTTGTCAATTATAGTAAATATTTCATGAGTAAACTGATCTCCTTGATGTTCTAAATCTTTTAGTATCGCGTTTTTGTCATTTAGTGTGTTGTAATTACTGATTGACTCTGCAAGAATAGTTGCAGCTTTTACAAGATTACTTGCTTGCTTTTCTAGCATAGTCATTATTTCAGCATCATTAGCGCGTACCCAAGATAGCCAATCTCCCTTCAAAGCGAAATCTAATTACAATGATGATTATAGAAACCTTTCGTCTGCTTAACTTTTCATTTTAGATTACACTACAACCTATGTATCGTCCAGAACCGTCGATTACTTGCGGGCCTTGAAATTATTGTTGGCAAGGATGAGAATAGAAGGAAAAAGGCAATAGGCCCTTTTGAATTTATCAAACATTAATTTCACGTACAAACTAATTCCAAGCTGGAATCAAAGGTTTCTATCAAATGAAAATGCAATATGATTTTTTGTTCAAACTTCTTTTCTTTAGCATTTTTATCGTAAACCAAATTGCGAATACTACAAAGGTACAACCAGTTACTATCTCAAGATATACTGAATAATTATCAATATCCTTCCATTTACTTCCAAGTTGGATGCCAATATACGTAAAAATCGTGTTCCAAATTACCGATCCAATAAAAGTGTATATTGAGTATTTTAAGAGACTCATCTTTGCTACACCACAAGGTAAGGAAATATAAGTTCTTATTGCGGGTAACAACCTACCTAATAGAGAAATTTTGTCACCATATTTCTGAAACATTTTTTCAGTATATTCTAGGTGATATTCCTTGATAAAAAAATATTTACCAAATCGTAATATGAATAATCTACCAAATTTTAGGCCAATATAATATGTAATAATGGATCCTATCATATTCCCAAATGATCCCGCTAGGATGAGACTAATCGGTTCAAATGTACCCGTTGTGACCAAATATCCTGAAAAAACAAGAATAATTTCACTAGGAATCGGAATCATTGCGCTATCTAGAACCATCAAAAATATGACTCCAGGATAACCTAGACTCGATATAATCCAAGTAACAAAATCCACAAGAGGTCTTAGAATCTCAAACAGAACTGACATTTACATATTTTAGAACAATTGCGATAAATATCTCTTTTTAAATTATGGTTCATTTAGAGTGTTTTCAAATCTATATCCTATTATTAAAGTGCCTTGCTTTCACAATTTTTTTCCCTAGATGATTGAAAAGCGTAAATTCAATCGTTGTTTGATTTGTTACTTTCTATAGTAATGATAGTCCAGAAATAAAAGGAAGTTTGCAACTCAGATTTTATTTCAGGTCATCAATTAGAATTTTAAACATATTCAGTATCTCATCATTAATGACAATGGGCGGCAGAGAAGGCCTGGTCGTATTTTGATTTACAGGTACAGTTGGTTCAGGTATATTTGTGATATTGTCAGACACCGCAAGCTTTGACGGTTTTTGTTGATTAGTCATGTTTTGTAAAATTGTAGAGATTCCAGTTTCTGTGTTTGATATTTTCCCCTTTGGAGCTTTTACTATAACACTGAAAGTAGATTCTGCCATATTCCCTGATTTGTCTGTTGCAGTACATTTCACGTAACTAGTACCTAATGGAAATGTGCTACCTGAGGGAGGATCGCAGATTGGAATAGTGATACCATCTATAGTGTCCGAAGCATTTGCATTGTATGTTATTTTTGTGCCTTGAAGATCGACACCCACTTTCATAATATCAGAGGGAACCTTAAATTCAGGTGGCGAAGTGTCCTTCACAGTTACGTTAAAGATTGCATAACTAACTAGCCCGGTCAGGTTTTCATTGGCAGCACATAGAACAATAGTTTTTCCCATTGGAAAAGCGCTCCCGCTACCAGGACTACAGTAAACAGGAATACTATCAGATGTGGAGCTGTTTGCGCTGACTTGAAAACTTACCTGGGTCCATGTGGAACCCGTCGCTCGAGCAATGATAAAGGGTGGCGTCTTAATTGAAGGTGGTTGCACAGTTGCAACTTGAGTTCCTTGACCAATACTGAATTGAGTTAATATTAGGTTGTATGATAAGAGGAAAATCAGCATGAGATATCCGAAAAATTGTACACTTATCATGAATTGAAGGTTGATTGGTGTGAATTTGTTTTTATGTTTTTTCAGAGTTCAAGAATGTTCCTGCGTGGTTCTTGATAACGAATGATAATTGAATCAAAATAAATTCTAAAAAAAGCAAAATCTCCCATTTGGAACCATTTTTATCATTTGAATCAAACTTCTCTGTTATGGAGCTTGGATAAAATATCAGTAATAGATATTAAATCATTTTGAGCTCTTATTGCTATTGTTTTGGTTTTGTTGAACAGAGTCCTAATTTTATCCTTTTTTCTAGTTTTTGTATTTATTATAATTACTTTCTCAAGCTCATATGCATCGACTAGTGAATTGAGAACTAATCAAGCGATCAACGGGGTTGTGATGAAAGGAGTTTCTGTCAGTGTGAAACAAAATGACAAAGTTTCACCTTTGCCTCCCGAGAATTACATTGAAGATAGTTTGAAGATAATTTCCAATGCTGGCTTGAATCACGTCAGATTTGTGTTCTATTGGGAGGCCTATGAAAAGGATCCCGAGGCTTTTATGAATGAAATCAAATCAGTAGCAAATGCAGCAGACAAGTACGGACTAAAAATCATTTATGACAATCATCAGTGGCATACGTCTTCATGGTTTGAGGAAAAAGCAACAGGTTTTCCTTGGTCATTACTAGAATTCAACTCTGAGTATACTAGGAACGGCGGGGGTAATACTCAAGATAAAGCTGCGCAGGAATTTTGGAAAGATTGGTGGAACAGGGCTGTGAAGGATAATGATGGGAATGATGGTTGGACGCTCATGGCAGAATTTCTTAAGAAAATAGTGCTGACAGTTGATAATCATTCAAGCACTTTAGGATATGAGATTCTAAGCGAGCCTCATGTTGATAATAAAGGTCATTGGTCTAAAATAGGCAAATTTAATAGCTTCATTACTTCACAGTTGAGAAATAGCACTGAAAAAACAATAATCTACAGTATGAATGTTCCAATTGACTTGAACAGTCATATCAATATCTCACCAAAAAACTTGGCTAAGATGGCACCCTCAGACAAGAACAATATCGCTTTCAAGGTAAGTGTCTATGCAGTTCCTGAAGGCGATGGTTACCAAGAAAAGAGATTTGACTTGTTTTTGAAAACAACTGATCTAACTGGATTGCCACTATACATTGGAGAGTGGAATAACGTTGTAAGGACAAAGCAAGATGGTGTAACCAAACTCAACCCTGAATTAAGTGAGCTTACGAAATCTGATGCGAGAAAGATACTTGCTTCACTTAAGAAAGAAGGTGTATGGGGCACAGCTTTTTGGAGGTGGGATTACCAGAAGGTCGCTACGCCCAATTTCAATTTGGTTTCCGATAAGAATGGTAAATTGGTGCCCACAAAGTATTTGAGTATCTTGGAAGATTCTGTGGAGAGAGTTTATGGTTCCTCTGGTGGTAAATCGTCTTCCGATACTAAAGAAAGTAATTTGATCAATGAGCTTGTGAATACAGGAAAGTTTACAAAAGACGAAGCTAAAGATTTTGTATCCAAATCAATGCAAAATGAAGATAGGATATCTGATACTAATAACAGTAATACTGCCCGAGACACTATTGAGTAGTATATCTGTTTCTTTTTGTCTCCAGGAGAACTGGAATATTGAATTGACATCAGAGAATCACTAGATTGTAAGAGAATATCATTTGGTATTTCGCTTGTGCGTTTATCGAATTCATATTTATTTCATGATAACATAGTAACGTATTTCAAATAATTCTGTCCAGAATATTTAAAAAAATCATAAAAAATAATCGATCTCGGTTATATTTAGCACTAATTTTGCAATCGTATATTAAATGAAAGCTTACGAGTTTAAGTCCTTAATTGAACGTTCAATTGCACTCAAAATTTAAGAATATTACGTGAATGACATAATACAAAGGAGCTTACAGCGCCACTAATCAGTAATACATATTAAATAAAGCGAGAAATATTTTAGT
This sequence comes from Nitrososphaerales archaeon, assembly GCA_029237505.1. Taxonomy (GTDB): domain Archaea; phylum Thermoproteota; class Nitrososphaeria; order Nitrososphaerales; family Nitrososphaeraceae; genus TA-21. Next base: position 1,332 of record JARBAW010000071.1, on the reverse strand, counting down.
ATTGCATTGATTTTAGGTGGCAGAATAATTTTGACTTTTCTACTAGGTTGCGCCCTAATTAGCGTTACAGTTTTAGACTCTTATGGATCGACAAATTCGACAAGTCAAGTGACAAGTACACAACCTATCAATGGAGTTGTTATGAAAGGTATAATTGTAAATATGAAACAGGATGATAACGATTCTCCTTCAGCTCCTGACAATTACATTGAGGATAGTTTTAAGGAGATTTCTGAAGCTGGATTGGATCATGCAAGATTCCTATTTTATTGGGAAGCTTATGAAAGAGATCCGGATGCATTCATGAAGGAAATAAAATCAGTAGCTGATGCGGCTGATAAATACGGTGTGAAAATCATTTATGATAATCATCAATGGCATACTTCTTCATGGTTGGAGGACAGAGGAACGGGGTTTCCGTGGTCTCTATTTGAAGGTGAATATTCCAGAGGCGGCGGAGGTAATACCGATAATAAAGGGGCACAGGAGTTTTGGGCAGACTGGTGGGATAGGTCTGTGAAAGGTAACGATGGCAAGGATGGTTGGACGCTTATGGCAGAATTTCTTAAGAAAATAGTGCTCGCAGTTGATAATCATTCAAGCACTTTAGGATATGAGATTCTAAGCGAGCCTCATGTTGATAAAATAGATCAATGGTCCAAAATAGGAAAATTTAATTCGTTTATGGCAAATGAATTGAGAAAAACGACCGACAAGGCTATAGTCTACAGCATGAATGTTCCAGTCGATCTTAATGGTCCCATAAAAGTTTCACCAGAAAATTTGGCAAAAATGGCACCCACAGAAAAACAAAACGTTGTTTTCAAGATAAGCGTGTATGGGGTTCCTGATAGAGATGATTACCAGAAGGAGAGATTTAATATGTTTTTGAAAACAAGAGATCTAACTGGAGTGCCTCTGTACATTGGGGAGTGGAATAACGTCGTAAGAGTAAGAGATGGTGGAGTATTTAAAATAAACCCAGGTGCAAGCGAACTCACAAAAACAAATGCCGGACAAATTCTAGATGCTTTCAAAGATGCGGGTATTTGGGGAACGGCATTTTGGAAATGGGACTATAGAGACGCCGATACGGAAAGTTTCAATTTGATCTCGGATGGAAATGGTCAAATAAATCCCACCAAGTATTTTGGTATCTTGGAGGATACTGTGGCTAGCGTTTATGGTTCTGGAGATACGAAAAACAATAATGAATTCGTGGATACTGAACAAGCTGCATCAGTGGATACTGAACAAGCTGCATCAGTGGATACTGAACAAGCTGCATCAGTGGATACTGAACAAGCTGCATCAGTGGATACTGAACAAGCT
>JARBAW010000070.1 GCA_029237505.1 Nitrososphaerales archaeon | reverse complement strand
GCGTATGAGCGGGATTGCAACTGATACCAGAAAGTATGTAGACATAGCTAAATCAGTTTCGAAAAATACAAGAATAACAGGTACCAGGAAAACTGCACCTGGTTTAAGATTCTTTGACAAGAAATCAATTCAGCTTGGTGGTGGATATCCACATAGAAATACACTTGATGAAATGATATTAATAAAGGATAATCATCTTGCGGTAACAAAATCCATACGAGAGGCCATTTCAATGGCCAGAGAAAAGGCGGGCAAAAATATCATGATAGAATGTGAAGTCATCGATACGAAATCTTCGGTAGAGGCAATAAACAGTGGTGCTGATATCATAATGCTAGATAACTTTACTCCACAACGAGCCCAGAAAACCATTTCATATTTGAAGAAGGCAGGTTTACGAAAAAAAATACTGATAGAAATTTCAGGCAGCGTCAATCTTTCGAATATTAAAGAGTACACATATGCTTTACCAGACATGATATCAATAGGCTCATTAACTCATTCCTGTAAATCGATTGATTTTTCCATGGAAATGGAATTAATTAATTAATAAACTGACCATGATTAGTTTGTCAATCTCAATGATTTACTATCAAAGATATCAAGTGAATATTTTATTAGGATATCTTTAACATACGTTCGATAGCAATTCGGGCCTTATCTGCAATTTGTTTTGGAACCTTGACTTCATATTGCTTATGTACAAGTGAATCAACTACTTTTTCAATTGTTATTTGTTTCATGTATTTGCAGATAGCGTTCTCCTTAACTGGTATGAACAACTTGTCCGGATTTTCCTTTTTCATTCTATACATGATACCTGTTTCCGTGGCAACAACAAATTGATTGTTCTCTGATTTTCTGGCATATTGCATCATCCCTTCAGTAGAAAGAATATGAGCTTTTCTAGTTATGTCTCCAGAAGCTAAGCCATATAGAGTTGATGAAGTACACCCACATTCAGGATGAATCATGAATTCTGCGTTATTGTATTTTTGAAAAATACCATTAATGTCAGCTGCAGTGATACCCGCATGAACATGACATTCTCCTGGCCATACATACAAATTCTTCCTGCCGGTGGCCTGTCCAACATATGAACCTAGAAACATGTCAGGTAGGAACAAGATTTCTGTATCACGGGGAATGCTGTTTACAACCTTCACCGCATTTGATGAAGTGCAACAATAGTCAGAGAGGGCTTTTACCTCTGCACTAGTATTCACATAGCTAACCACAACAGCATTGGGATGTTCTTCTTTCCATTTCCCTAATTCATAGGAATTGATAGTAGATGCAAGAGAACAACCGGCTTCCAAATCTGGAATTAGGACGGTCTTTTCTGGGCATAGGATTGAAGCGGTTTCTGCCATGAAATGTACGCCACAAAACACGATAATATCGGCATCCGTCTTGGCTGCTTCTCTTGATAATGCCAGTGAATCGCCTATGAAGTCAGCTATATCCTGAACTTCGGGGACTTGGTAATTGTGAGCCAAAATGATAGCGTTGCGCTCTTTCTTCAGTGCGTTTATTTGATCGATATGCATCGATTGGACTAATGTCATCTGATGCGCTTGTTTTAGATAATTATAGATTTAAAGTAGTATAATTTAGGATAACATTGCCTATTTCACGTATGATAAGGGCAATACTTGCCACTTTGATAATTAAGAGAATTACGATAGACTAGTGCAGTAATAGATATATTATATCAAATGCCAACCTTATATCAAATGCCAACTCATGGATCGTTAACAAAGGCAGGGAAAGTAAGAGGTCAAACGCCCAAGATCGAAGGAAAAAAAAGAGTTAGTCCGATATCAAAATTGAGAAACAAGATGAATTTTGTAAAGCGGTTTGAAAAGAGGCGTCAGCCTGGACAAAAGAAGCCAGAACGTACTGGTAGAAGACGTTAGACTGATATTCATTTTTTTATCATCATCCTTATCTTGTTTTTAGATATGTCATTGTTTAGCAACATGTAAATGCAAATATTGACAAGTGGAATTATTACAAAATGAAGAAAGTTGCAGTAATAGGTTATGGCAGCATTGGCAGAGAGATTATCGCATCGGCGAAAAGACAAGAGATTCCAAATGCCAAGATAATTGCGGTATTTGATAAGCAATCTCAAGTTCTTAATTCTGTTGATAAGGAAAATGGTGATGTACATTTGTTTTCAGATTTCGATGAATTTTATCATTCTCAAACTTATTCCAGTTCAGACGTAATAATAGAATGTGCTTCAAAAGATGCCGTCAGAGAATTCGGAAAAAAAATAATCGAATCAAAAAAGGACTTGATTGTTTTGAGCGTGGGAGCCTTTTCAGATAAAGAATACTTGGCGGAGTTGCAAGATTTGTCAACCTTGAACGGTACTAGAATATTGATACCTACCGGTGCGATTGCAGGATTAGATTCCATCAGAAGTGTAAGAAGATATCTGGACAGTTTGACTATTACAACAACGAAACATCCCAAATCACTTGCAGGAGCACCGTTTTTTAAGAGCTCAAGAATAAGGCTAGATGATATTAACAACGAAACAGTCCTTTTCGAAGGTAATGCTTCGACTGCAATCGAATTATTTCCTGCCAATGTGAACGTAGCAGTGGCAGTAGCATTGGCTGGAGTTGGCTTGGAAAAAACTCACGTAAAGATCATGGCAGATCCACTGATATCAGTGAATAAACATGAAATTGTAGCCAAGGGAAGTTTCGGAGAAATACGCATTGTTGTTCAAAACATACCAAGCCCTACAAATCCTAAAACCAGTTACTTGGCATCTCTTTCAGCTATTGAATGTCTGAGAAGCTTTTGTAACGAAAATTTCAGAATTGGAACTTGATATGCATAAATTTTGACAGTTTATATGTGGAATATTTATTTGACAAGATTAACTATGAGTTACAACGGATTCAAGACGAACGACATGTTCGGTCCAAAACCAGTAGAAGTAGGAAAAGAATACGACGTACAGATCACGGAATTAAGTAGGAAGGGAGATGGAATAGCAAGGATACAGCGATTTGTGATATTTGTAAAGAATGGAAAGGTAGGCCAAAATACAAAGATAAAGATCATTCAAGTTGGAAATAGATTTGCTACTGCTGAAATTGTCAACGATTCTGAAAGTCAGAGTCAGACTGAGACAGCACCGGCAAATGCTGAAGCCAATACAGAAACAACTACAGAGTAGTCAACCTGCTACAGTTATTTTTACACTTTTATTATTTTATGTCTTTAAAAAAATTAATTTTATGAATTATTTATGTCGAGTATTATTTTATCAATTACAAACTCCAATCTAGAAAAGCGGTTTGAATAATAACATAATAGCTATCATTGCAATTTCATTTATCATTGTCGGCTCACTATGGGGAATTGGGAATATAGTTTCTCAGGATAATCCCCAATTTTCAAAGAATGATGGCATCATCATGTTGATGAAAGATAACAAATTTAATGTTACTAATCCTGATATTACTGTCAAAATCAATCACCCACTAAAAATCAGTATCGCAAATCAGGATTTTAGAAAACATGATTTTATTGTTGACGATCTCAATATTAATACAGGATTTATCTCGAGTGGACAGGATTTTACAACGTTGATTGCTTCGGACAAGGTAGGCTCTTATAGGTACTATTGTTCAATTCATCCTGGAATAATGGAAGGAAAAATCGTAGTCACAAATTAATAAAAATAATGCATAACTATGTTTCTTTAACATCTGTAATGATAATCATGTTCCCCTGAATTGCGATTAACTTTTGAACGAATCGGTTAGTTTCTTGTGATACATGCTCTTGCATGCTTCAACCTGCAACACGTTGTCCGCTATCACTCTAAGGTTCTTCATTCGCTTTTTGTCATATATTGTGCTTAGGAATTTGTAACAAACAGAACAGACCAATTCTATCTCCATTTGCATCATGTTTTGTTTCAATTGGGAATTAATCTTTTTTTAATTCAGTGAGAGTTTATTAGCAGTATTAGATATTCTAACACTCTCAATAGATGTCGTTTTGTGAATAGAATTTGAAATTCTTTTCTATATTTAATTAAAACGTGAATAAACCAACACTTAAAATAGGCAAAAAACTCAGTGTAGAAAAATGGCTGCACGAAAGAACACATCGAGGAAAAAGAGATTGATAAAGAGGGTTAAGCAGAACAGACCAGTGCCAGCCTGGGTAATAATTAGAACCCATCGTCACGTTAGAACGAATCCAAAGCGAAGAGCTTGGAGAAGGTCGGATGTAAACGTAGGATAATTAGGATTGATAGAAAATGTCTGAAGATAATTTAACTAGAATTTACACCGTGAATCTTGCGAAAGCTTGGGATACTCCAAAGCATAGAAGAACTGATAGAGTAATAAACATCATTAGGGAATTTACCCAACGCCATATGCAGACCAATAAGGTCAAAATAGATCAAGATTTGAATAGACATATCTGGTCTAGAGGCAAAACGAATCCACCTAGAAAGATAAGATTGAGAATGATAAAAGAAGAAGATGATACTGTTGTAGTCAGTTCATTCATTGAAGAAAAAAGCTCTCTGTCTGAAGAGTTTGTGGAAGAACCAGAAGTGAAGGCAGAAAAGGTAGAAGAGAAAGTGGAAGAAAAGGCAAAAGTGAAGGCAGAAAAGGTAGAAGAGAAAGTGGAAGAAAAGGCAAAAGTGAAGGCAGAAAAGGTAGAAGAGAAAGTGGAAGAAAAGGCAAAAGTGAAGGCAGAAAAGG
>JARBAW010000069.1 GCA_029237505.1 Nitrososphaerales archaeon | reverse complement strand
TTTAACAAACCAGAAGCCATCTTGTGGGTAAGTCCCATCGATAATCCATATTCTCGAAGTACTTCATCTGCCATATTAGCAGAAACTAGTGCCTTGGTAGTCAAATTAACATCCGAGAAAGTATCATCGGAATGATCGGAGAAAGTTGAATTCTGTGTTACGTCGCTTCTAATTGAAGAAAATTGATGAAAAATTTCGTTTGCCCTTTCTGAATGAATTAAAAATGATGAATTTTTTGATATTTGATCTTTTAATGCGAGATTTTTTTCAATTTCATATTGCTTTATCAATGTGTAAAGTACGGAATTATCATTCTGGTAAAAATTATGTGCATATAGAATATTATTGTAAGACAAGGCTAAAATAATTCCAAAGAGGACAAAATCCGTGCCAATAACCAATTTCATGTATCGATAACTAGGTTTGTTACCAAATAAAAAACATACGAAAATAGTTTGAATGCGAACAGTAGGTATCTTACTATCCCAATATCATTTGTTCATAATTCAAACTCCTATTAAGAGCTTGGAATAGATAGCTTGATCTATTTAAATTATATTAATGAAAATTGTTGAGTAATCTTTTTAGAACAAACATGTATACTAACTAGTAGATTAGCATGGACTCAAACCAATCTACTGCATCAATTAATCACATTGCAATTAGTGTTCCTAATCTAGAGAACGGCATTAATTGGTATCAAGAAGTGATGGGATTCATAGTAATAAGAGGTCCCATTGAACTGACGTCCAGCGATATTCAAGTTGGTAAGGCACTTCAGAATATTTTCGGATCACGATTTAAGAGATTAAGAATCGTATGGATGTCTTCATCGAACAACGTGGGAATTGAGTTGTTTCAGTTTGTGGAACCCAAACAACTTGCAGAAAAGAAACAAACAGAATACTGGCAGGGTGGAGTTATACACATTGCAGTCACTGAAAAAAACATTGAGGCTCTACTAAAAAAGGTCACTAAGAATGGAGGAAGACAGATAAGTGAAATTTGGGAGCTGGACCGAAAAAAACATTACAAATTGGTTTTCTGTGCTGATCCATTTGGAAACATGATTGAAATTTATTCGCATAGCTTTGAACAGTTCCATGCAAATAGATAAGTCATCAGAAAGTTAGCTCCGATAATGCTCATTATTTGTAGTCCCAAGTAAGTCATTTGGATTACATTTTGCATCCGAGAATTAACGGTAATTAATGATAATCAATACACCATAATTCATCAAGCCGACACCGGCATATTCCTCTAGGCAACTACCAAAAAAATGCACGAAAAGCGCCGCTTACGATCAAGAGCACGTTCTACTACTATGCTTGTTTCTTCAACCATTTGTCGCCCTGTTTCTTGTATTTCTTCTTAACAGCTGCCCATGCTATTTTATGTGCAACTGCCTCGGCACTTTGTTTCTTACCTCCTCTTCTCTTCGCTGGATTTTGATATTGTTTTACTGCACTATCATGGGCCTTCTTAAAAATATGTTGAGCATGCTGAGGTAGGGTATCAATCTGTTTTTCAGTTCTAGTTGAGAGTTGTGTACTTCGAGATGCTTTCTTACTCGAGATTTGTTTTTCAGGCATTTTCTAATATTTTAGATAGGACATAATCCTATATATCTGGAATATACGCTTTGCTTGCCATGTTCATTGCCAAAACTAAGACAGCATTGATGCAAACTTTTCTCATTGCTTATCTAACTGGAATCCTTTGGTTACGAAGAAATCCGCTGTCTTTGATATTCTCTGCGATAAGCCCCTTTTCCTTACTTTTTATTCTGTTTATCATTAGTGATGGCAAGTACCTGCCACTCTCTATCACAGGAAGTTTGGTGATGGCATTAGTCGGATATGGCCTATCATTAGGTCAGGATATATCTTTCTACAAAAATGAATACAAGATTCAGGATCTCTTTGTCGCGTCACCCGTTTCTCCAATAACTTATATGGTTGGTCTTGCAATTTCGCAAATTCTCTTCGGATTACCCGCATTAATAGTATTACTATCGTTAGCTTCTCTGTTTCTTTCTTCTTCAATTTTCTTTCCTCTCTTAATTATTACAACGTTACTGGTATGGGGTTCAATGTCTTCAATGGGATTTTTTTTGTCATCCCACATGCTACATATGCGCAACGTCTCACAAATCATATCATTTGTTAACGTGGTCCTTTCAATTTTACCACCTGTTTTCTACAGTATTGAAAGATTACCTATACAGTTCCAATTTGCTTCCTATCTTGTACCAACTACTCATGCATCGTTGATGATTCAAACTACAATGGGATTGCCCACACCAAAAGAATGGTCTATCGAATTAGGACTTTTGGTACAAGTAGCATATCTTGTTGGTTTTGTGATGTTGGCTAAAGTAAAGGCACTGTGGCGCGAAAGTTGATTGCTTCGACGTTTTTTGATCATGATCCAAATACTACTCATATGCTATGATTAGAGTCACAAATTGAAGTATTTATCTTGATATTATAGATAGAAACATAATTTATTGATACATATAATTTTTATATGTAAGCATAAGTACCGCATATGTTCTTCCATCTGGAAACTTAATAAAATGTTCTTATTGTTTTTTTGCTGATATTAATTAAAATGGGCATGATGAATAGGATTAATTAATAATCAATCATAAGAATAGTACCTAAAAAGTATCGCAAACCATTTAATATGAATCAAGTCGTAATTTTCCAAAAGGATAAATCTAGTTATAATAAGTTTGATAAATCATGGCAACAGAGCAGCTGTTTATCA
>JARBAW010000068.1 GCA_029237505.1 Nitrososphaerales archaeon | reverse complement strand
GTCTTGACTAGATACGTCTTGACTAGATACGTCTTGACTAGATACGTCTTGACTAGATACGTCTTGACTAGATACGTCTTGACTAGATACGTCTTGACTAGATACGTCTTGACTAGATACGTCTTGACTAGCAACATCCTCGGTGGATTGAACAGTATTATTGATGGTATCGGTATCGTTTGAGTTACTGTTTAGTGGCATTATGTTGTTATGTTCATTAGCAACATTTTCGGTATCTACGATTTCAGTCGAATTTTGGACAGTATTGTTTGTATTTTCATTTTTGGATTCTATTCCAGTAACATTAATTGAATAGGACTTTGAAGAAGCACTTTGACCTTGTTCATAGCAAGTTATTTTTGAGGTAAGTTCATTAGTACCCTCTGTTATGCCATGATAACTACCAGTATATGTGAAACTCCATTTTGAATAATCCAAACTTCCTTTTGGACCAGTAGGAGTAACCGTTTGCATTGGTTTCAAATCATTCCAATCTGCAAATACCTGACAGTTAGTAGTATTGCTATCTGAAGATGTACCGTAAATAGTCAAATCGCCGACTGGTAAACTAGCAGAATCAGCAGGAGTGTCAATTTTAACTCCTATTCCGGTAGATGAAGGGAGTTGTCCAAATACAGGACTCGACAATACATATGAGGCTAAAAAGATTCCAAATATTAAGAAAATTCCGTAGCTCAGATTAATTTTCATATACGTGTAGTAAATAAAAATAATTAATATGAATTTTCAAAAATTTTTCAATAGACGAATTAAAGAAGAAAGTTACTTAAAACAGTCCTTATTGATTTAATGATAAAATATCTAACCCAGATTATTGAACAATGAGACAGGAGTAGTCATAGCAGGAATTATGTTAACTGTAATAAAAATGCAAAAAAACTCACTTATGATCTAAGACCAGTATATTTCAAATCCTCTTTCTTGTCAATTTCCATTATCTAATCTGGATCAGTTAAGCTTGATTACTTTGCAATTTTTCATAATTAACCTGATTTCAGCTCAACGTCGCGAGATTATTATATAGATTTTATCTCTATAGTAAACGTTAATAAATAATTTAAACCAGTTATTTCGTGTAGTCTTCACTTGCAAATTTCAGCTTCAAAGTACAATAATTTAATTTTAGTCTCAATCTTTGCTATTCTCATATCGATATTACTGTATGGTCATAATGTCTTCGTATACGGCCAAGAGACCACAGATTTGCCTCGAGTAAATGACACTAATTTGCAAATTCAGGAATATTCTTCAGGATTCAAGTTTCCGACAGGAATGAATTTCATAGGACCTGATGACATTCTTATCATAGAAAAAAACACTGGGGTTGTAAAGGAAATTAAAAATGGTACTGTTGTTGGAACCGTTTTGGATGTGAACGTTGCAAATGTGAGTGAGAGAGGTTTGTTGGGCATTGCAGTTGCAAATGAACCAAAGTACGTGTTCCTATTTTATACCGAAACTGAAAATGTTGATGGTGGTAAAATATTAGGGAATAGACTATATAGGTATGAATATGACGCTGGCAAGTTAGTAAACCCAAAATTACTCTTGGATCTCCCTGTAGTACCCGGCCCGTCTCATAATGGCGGAGTATTAAAAATTGGTCCCGACAATAAGAGTGTGTACTTGGTAATTGGTAACTTGAATTATGCGCAGAATCTGACATATATTACTAAAGCTCAGAACAATAAAGATGGACCTCCACCGGATGGCAGAGGCGGCATACTAAGAATTACGTTTGATGGAGGAGTGGTAGGTGGCAATGGGCTACTTGGAGATGAAGATCCATTGAACAAGTATTACGCATACGGTATACGAAATAGTTTTGGCATGGGGTTTGATACAGTAACAGGAAATCTTTGGGAAACTGAAAATGGCCGAAGTACTGACGATGAAATCAATCTTGCATTACCTGGGTTTAACAGCGGGTGGAGAGAAGTAATTGGTTTCTCTAATGAGACAGATGAATTTAATGCGGATAACTTGGAAACCTTTGGAGGAAAGGGCACTTACAGAGATCCAGAATTTATTTGGAGAGATACGATTGCACCAACATCGGTATTATTCATACATACAGATAATCTTGGATCAAAGTATAAAGATAACCTATTTGTTGGTAGTGTTAAGAACGGAACTATTTTTAATTTTCCATTGTCAGAAAATAGAACTCATCTAGTTCTAACTGGCCCATTGGCTGACAAAACAGCAGATAACAATCAGGAAACAGGGGGGGTAATTTTTGGTAGAAATTTTGGAATAATCACAGATCTTCAGATTGGTCCTGACGGAAACCTTTACGTATTAAGCAATTACAAGCATGATGGCACTATATTCAAAATATCTTCCAAGAGTAACGCTAATTAATAATTTTTTGTTTTACAATTTGCTAATTAAGTGGCGAGCTAATGAACATACGACGGGTCTCTGTACCTTTCAAAGCAATACAATATGCCATCTCGTGAACCAACAAAGAGCATGCCATTTGATATACATGGAGAAGAGTCAATAGCACCCATTGTCGGAAATTTCCATTCCTGTTTGCCCGTAGAAGAATTTATACCGTAAATAAATGAATCCAGACCTCCAAAAAACATCAGTCTGTCAAATTCACAGTATGAAGGAGAAGACCAAATTTTTCCGACAGTTTTAAACTCCCATATTTTGGAACCTATCAAGTTGAAGCAATAGAGCGTACAATTAGAAGTTCCGAACACGACCTTGTCGTTTACTAATAAAGGGGACGATAAAACAGGCTTTGATATACTTTTGTTCCACTTTATAATACCATCCATGTTACTTAGGCAGCATATTCCTCCCTTATATGTTCCTACAAAAATTGAATTCTCTGAAATGCACGGCGATGATGATCTTATTTTTCCATTTAATTTTGATGTCCATCTCAGTGACCCATCAGTGTCAACAGAGTAAATAAAACCATCGTCTGATCCAAAGTAAATCATGTTTTCGTGGTATGATGGAGAAGACCAAACTTGGCCTTTTGTTTTAAAGTTCCAAATAATCTCGCCCCTTGAACTAATAAGATACAAGTTATTATCCATCGATCCTAAAGCAATATTTTTTCCTGCTGGACATGGTGATGAAAAAAAATCCCCTCTCATCTGAATCTTCCAAACAACTCTTCCATCATCCTTATCAAAGCAATAGACAAAATTATTTTCTAAATTATCACCATTAATCCAGGAATTATATGTGGCACATACTATTGTATTATCCATAATTAGTGGTGACGATACGATAGGACTCCCAACGTTTTGATACCACCTTATTTCTCTTCTTATTATGTCCAAGCAAAATATGCGTCCTGTCATGGTAGCAACGTAAAGGAGGCCTTTTTCATAAACAGGTGATGAAATAATGGGCCCTAACCTGATAGTCCAATAGAGTAACGGTCTAGTTAGTGGCCTAGTCCTTATAGAGCCTGTTCTTCTTGGGTTTCCGCGGAACATGGACCATGATTCGTTATATTTAGTTGACATACCCAATTTTGGCTAAAATAGACTGTGGTCGCACATGATAATAATTAGAGAAGTGGAAAAATTCAATAATTATTTTTTACAACATTTACCTGGTGGGATACGATATCCGTGTGGACACGAGCGTGGATGTTTTAACAATGTACATAATGCATCAGT
>JARBAW010000009.1 GCA_029237505.1 Nitrososphaerales archaeon | reverse complement strand
TCTAATTGTGGTATCTTAAATGTAACGAATCCTCCCGAGGGATTATAATGATCAGCCTTGAATGTTATGCTGTCAGTTGAATTATTATAATTGAAATTACTAATTCTGGCAATACTTTCCAGTCCATAAGTTAGAAACTTTCCATTACCTAAGTCAAGAGTGTTAATTGGCGCATTTGGATCAAAACCTGCACAACTAAAGTAATTTGCATCCTTTGCTATGATGTTATCAGGTGTGGCTGAAAATGGTTTTATCTCGCCTGGCTTTAGTATTGGAATAATATTGGATTGAATAGAATCAATTTGTGTTCCATTCTTGTCATGAACCGATGCAAATACACTAATATTTTGCACCACAACACTTCCATTATTCTTCAATGTACCAACTAGCTCTTTATTTTCACCAACTGGAAAATTAGAATAGTTTTGCAAAATGATATTATAATAAGGTTCATCAGTACTTTCAGTCTGGAGCATATACGGTTTGCCTAGTACTTTGTAATCTTCATTTATCTTGAATTTAAATGGAGATTCCTTTCCAGGGTAAATAATTTTACTAAATGTTGAACTCTGTAAAGTAGTTTCTACACCGTCAATTTTTTTCTGAACATCCAAGCCGACGATTACCGTTTCAGATGTTGTCCCGAGGTTTGTCACAACACCGACTATGTTCAATTTTCCATTCGAATCAATAAAGGCGGATCCAGAAGAAATTTCAAGTTTTTGTTCTGCGTTTACAATATTAGGAATTAATAGTCCTATGTACATCGTTAACAGCAATGTAATTAGAATCGGCACGATTTGATGCACGATATTATATTCCTGAAAGGAAAATAAATATCATTGTGAAGTAGAGCAGAGTTTTGGAATCCGCATTATTAGGACTGTTCTATCAGGTTATCATGTCAAATGGCTTCATCGCATCTGGAATACTTTCAATCAAATCCGTGGCCATCATGTGCAATCCGACTTTTCCTGCGGCCAAAGTGGCTGCCATGCCATTAAAATAAACTGCTAATGCGGATGCTTCAAAGGATGAGTTTGTCCTTGAATAAAGGGAGGCAACAAGTCCGGCGAGAACATCACCTGTTCCTCCAACATTCATAGCCGGAGTTGGCCTTCTAATTACTGCAACCTTTCCACTTCCATCGGCTATAACATTCAACCATCCCTTCATGATAATTGTAATCTTGTGTTTTATCGCCGTTTTCGAAACTATTGAAATAATGTCCTTTTCACTAGATCCTACATCTTCATTGAAAATTCTTTTAAATTCGCCAGGGTGTGGGGTTATTATGGTCTCTGTTTCCGTGATTTCTGAAAGGACTTGAGGTATTAGTGCTGATGCATCAAGAACAAGCTTTGTTCCGTTCTCTCGAAGTTTCTTTACAAGCGAATTTAGTGCCTCAGGTTTGGATATGGCCATCCCCATACCAACGGTTGCAGTATTAGGTGTCTTTGGTAGACCTTTTATCAGTCGATTTGCAGATCCAACAGTGAGTGAGCTATCCATCATGGGTAATGCAATAACGTTCGGTGAGTACGATCTAATTGCGCTAACAATTATTTTAGGAACGGCAGTATACACGAGGTCAGCCCCCGCACGTAAGGCACTCAGTGATGCAAGGAGGGGTGCACCATGATACAAACTACTACCTCCAATTACCAGTATTATTCCATTGTCTCCTTTCTTCGAATTTTGATCTCTGGGAGTTACATGTTTTTTGACAAAATCCTGGGTTATGGAAAGTACTTCCGTCAATCTCTATCATGATATGTTTGATGTGCCTTTGTCAAAAACCTTCCTAAAAATATGAATTAGGTTGTTGGATTTGTTTTCATTTCTACAAGCCTGAAATTTCCAGATAGATTGAACATCCTTTAACAAGGTAAGTAAGTACAAAATTTATTTGTCTCTTCGAGTGGGATTATGATATTGTCAGTCAAGACAATTTGGTGATTATTCCATAAATTGGAACCATCTTTTTGTTTTTTTCTGAAGGGATCCAAGGATTGGGATGTGGTATCCGCATTGCTTGCAGCAGTTTCTTTCATCCAAATTCCATCCCTCAATATTAAATCCATATCTTTGAATTGCAAGATTACCGCAATCAGGACAATAGGTGTTTTCCAACTTATGTCCGGGCACATTGCCTATGTAAACGTACTTTAATCCAATTTGTTTTGCTATTTCGCAATGTTTTTCTAATGTAAGAACAGGTGTAGAGTCAAACTCCATCATTTTGTAGTCAGGATGAAATCTCAAAAAATGAATTGGAGTGTCTGGACCAAGTTCGTCATATACAAATTTGCAAAGTTGTTTTGCAGAATTCAAGTTGTCACCGACTTGAGGAACGATTAGATCTGTTATCTCTATGTGTATTTTAGTTTTAGATTTAATTTCCTTTAGTGTTGAAAAGATTGGATCAGAGTTAGGAATTCCAATGTAACGTCTTACGAATTCTTGATTTCCACTGCCTTTAAAATCAACTGTAATACAATCCAAAAATTTTGACATCATGTTAACAGATTCTGGTGTGTCATATCCATTAGATACAAAAACATTGAATATTCCTTTCTTGTGTGCCTCTATTCCACAATCCTTTGCAAATTCCATAAAAATTGAAGGCTCATTATAAGTATAAGCAATACCCTGCGCACCATAAAATTGTGCTTTCTCTACTACTTGAGACGGAGTCATTTCGCTACCTTCTATTTTTCTTCTCTGTGAAATATCGTAGTTTTGACAGTATTTACATAGCCAATTGCAACCCGTTGTAGCTATAGAATAAATCGACGAACCAGGCATATAATGAATGACTGGCTTTTTTTCAATTGGATCGATATGTCCTGCAATTACTTTTCCATATACGTACAGCCACAGTTTGTTGTTATTAACACCCCTAATTCCACAGAGACCAATTTTTCCCTCCGGGATCTCACATTTCCTGGCGCATGCTGTACACCGAATTCTGCCATTTGCAAGATTACAGAATAATTCTGCCTCTTTACCAAATATTTCTACAGACGCCATTATTATGATATGGGCGAAAGAACCTTATAAATCAGACTCGGTTCTCAACATATTAAGAAATCGTGTGGTACATTGACCTATTGTATGGCTTGATATTATTTTTTTTGGATCAAACTCGATTCAATATTCAAATTGTTTCCTAAAGTAACTACAAAGTCCAAGCAATGAAGCCTGAAGCAGATATTAACATAAGTTTTATATGAAGAAAATTATCCAAAT
>JARBAW010000067.1 GCA_029237505.1 Nitrososphaerales archaeon | reverse complement strand
CCCACTTGGACTTTCAAGCAAGAACATCATTATCGTGTGCAATCTCCGACATAAATTCTCTCTTCATTGTTGAATGAACAGATTGTAAATATTTTCATTTTATCCCTTATCTCCTGCTAGATTGAAGTTTACCCTTTGAATCTAATCTTTCATATTGTTCCTTTATACCCTTGGCTGCGATTAATTTGATTCAACTCTTGCGCTAAACGCAAATATAAAAGAGTAGTATATATTCAATAAATGCAGTATTTCACGGCCTTGAAAATTGGCGAAAAAAGAGTTAGAGCAGCTCAAGAGATTTTAAATAAATATACAGGAAACATCGCTATGCCTGCCTTAGCATTAAAGGACAATAATAACAACAATTGGGAACCTGTTGGTGAAGAAAATTATTTCACCGCAGTGAAGGATCAGAATGGTTACTTGATTGCAATATGTGATAAAAATGGAATAGCAAAAACAGTTGCACAATGGTTTATTGAAGTCAAAAAAGACGAAATTGTCAGCAACATTATTCAAAATGAAAACCTTTCCGAGTACAACGGCAAAGTGATACTGCCAATTTAATACTTAAGTACATTTAATATTTAGTGATCACAATTGAAAAGAAAATACGAACAAACCATAGAGATCAAAGGTCATTTAATTGACTCAATGATCATGACAAGAATTTTTGACAAGGTTATGGATCTAAAAGGAGATTTTAATGTTCTCGAATTTCATGTTGGAAAAAAGAAAGACGAATTAAGTTACGCAAGGTTATTGATTTCAGGAAGAAATAAGAAACATCTTGACCAATTGTTAGCATCAGTCTTTATTGAAGGCGCACAACCTACAAAAATCGATGGCGTTACGCTAAAGGCCGCGCCAAGCGAAATGGTTATGCCAAGAGATTTTTATAGCACAACTAACAATACCACACAAATCTTCTTTAACAATGAATGGATTGATGTAGAAAATATGATGATGGACAAGTGTATTGTCGTGGATGTAAGTAACAAAACGGCAGAATGTAGAAAAATTAGAGATGTCCAAAAAGGCGATATGATAGTAACGGGTGAAAAAGGGGTCAGGATATTACCGGAAGAGCGTCCACGAGAAGGAGTAGATATTTTTCAATTCATGAGTAGTACCAGTTCAAGTGAAAGACCAACTCAGCAAATTGCAAGAAAAATAGCAATGGATATTTATAATACGAAAAATAGTGGTGGAAAAATAATTGTTACTGCCGGACCGGTTGTCGTCCATTCAGGCGCTGCAGATTCATTAGCAAAGATGATTAGGCTCGGGTACATACACGGACTACTTACGGGTAACGCCTTAGCGGTTCATGACATAGAGAATTCATTATTTGGTACTTCTCTAGGTATGAACGTAAAAAACGGGACGTTAGCAATTCGTGGGCATAGAAACCACATGCAGGCTATAAATGAAGTTTTTAGAGCGGGGTCTATAGAAGAAATGGTGAAAAAAAATATTCTAAAATCTGGAATAATGTATGAATGTATAAGAAACAATGTAGAGTACGCGCTTTGCGGATCCATAAGAGACGATGGACCCATTCCAGGCGTGATTACTGATATCATACAGGCTCAAAACAAATATAGATCAATATTGAGAAACACAAAAATGGTTCTCATGCTTTCTACCATGTTGCATTCGATTGCAGTTGGCAATATGATCCCTGCAAGAGTAAAGGTTGTTGCTGTAGATATCAGTCAAGCCGTTGTAACAAAACTTCTCGATAGAGGAACAACACAAGCCATAGGAATTGTTAGCGACATTGGCGCATTTCTTCCAATGGTGTTGAATCAGCTAGAGCAAATTTCCAAAAAATAGATCCACTATTCAGAGGAATCTGAAGCGGCTACTGGTTCATCGTAATAGCAATGAAAAACTCTACTCTTGGACTTCATTCATTTAATTTGCTATTAATTAGACGCATAGCAATTTTTGCATCTGCTCGTCCATTCGTAAATTTCATAACTTTACCTAACAAGAAATTAATTGCTTCTCGATTCTTTTTTGCATCTTCTACTGCAGATTTTTCGTTATCAAAAACCGAGTGAACAGCATCCATTATTGTTTTTTCGTCAGTTATTTTAAAGGAATTGCTACTGTTGACAACTTCAGTTGGTAGCTCTCCACTTTCAAATATTTTGACTAGAATATCCTTTGCGGTGGTTCTACTAATCTTATTTCCTTCAATCAATTTCACCAATTCAGCTATGTGTTCTGGCTTCACTTTCAAGTTTTTCAAGTAATCCCTACCTTCAGTATCATCTTCAATCAAACTCTTAAACTCAGTAACTAGTATGTTTGCTATTTCAACTGGCGAAAAGTGTAACTTCAAAGTAGACTCAAAGAAATCTGCCAACTTCTTATCATTTATAAGAATGTTGGATGTATGATCTGAGAGTTGATATTTTAATCTAAATCGTTCAAATCTTTCATTTGGAAGTTCTGGCATACGTTGCTTCAGATTAGCAACAAAATTACTACCTAAGACGATTACTGGAATATCAGGTTCTGGAAAATAACGATAATCATGTTCCTCTTCTTTGCTCCTGGCCTTAAATGTGATTTTTTTCTTATCATCCCAGTGTCGTGTTTCATGTTCTATCTTAAGATTGCGGCCATATACATTAGACTGTCTAGTAATTTCATAGTTAATGGCTTTTTCGACCTCCTTAAATGAATTGATATTTTTGATTTCCACCTTGTTACCACCATTCATGGACACATTTACATCACATCTAACCGAACCTTCAAGCAGAGTATCACATACGTCAAGATGTTCGAGTGTCAGTGATAGTTTATTTAGAAAATGTCTGACCTCCTTTGGCCCTGTGAAATCAGGTTCTGTAACTATTTCAATCAAGGCAACTCCTGCTCTGTTGTAATCTATCAGCGCAGTATTTCTGACATTCATTCCACCTTCAGAATATGCTATCCTGCCGGGATCCTCTTCCAATTGAATTCTACTAATTCTGATTTGTTTTACCTCATCCAATTCATATTTGCCTTCTATCCCTATACTCGAGATTCCATAAACATTGTACTGGGTAATCTGAAAATTTTTTGGCAAATCTGGATAAAAGTAATTCTTGCGGTAAAACATTATCTTGTCTGGTACTTTACATCCTAAGGCTATTGACATCATTGTTGAATATTCAATTGCCTTTTGATTGATAATTGGAAGGGATCCTGGAAGTCCACAACATATTTCACATATGTTACTATTTGGTCTAAGATCACGATAGTTTCCACGACATGAGCAAAACAGTTTGCTATTCAGGGCAGTTATTTGTGCATGAATTTCTAATCCGATCATTACCATGCTCATATAGAATTTGGCCTCCGCGGGATATTGATAATTTTTTCAAGTTCATATGATGCATCTATTAGCTTTTGTTCCCCAAATGGGGCCGCCATTAATTGCAACCCGATAGGAAGACCGTTACTAAATCCAATGGGCAATGATATTGCAGGAATACCTGCTAAATTAGCTATGACTGTATTTATATCAACCAAGTACATCTTAATTGGATCATCTATCTTTTCCCCGAACTTGAAAGGAAGTATAGGCATTGTTGGTCCGATCAAAAGATCATATTTTTTGAATAGTTCAAGTAATTCTAACCTTAATAGTGACCTAAGCCTCCTGGCTTTGAGATAGTACTTACCATAATACCCTGATGAGAGAACATATGACCCAATCAATATTCTCCTTTTTACTTCTTCTCCAAAGTTTTCTCTTACATTACTAAAATAAGTATCCCATTTATATTCCCCTATTGAATAATCAAAGCCATATCGGAGATTATCATATCTTGCAAGATTACTGCTTGCTTCGGCACTGGCGAGAGTATAATAAGAAGGTAATGCATAATGCAAATTCTTAATTGAAACTTCTTCACATGGACATCCGATCTCTTTAAATTTTTCTGAAGCAAAATAAACTGATTTTGTAACCTCTTGATCGCTGCCAGTAATTAGTTCTTTTATTATTCCAACGTTTAGTTTGTTTAATCTCTTTGGAATAGAAATTGGATTCGATGGCATACTTGTGTTATCAAAAGTGTCCTTTCCAGAGATGATGTTTAGCATAATTACCAAGTCTCTAACAGATCTGCATATAGGACCAATTTGCTCCAGACTATTCGCGTATGAAATTAGTCCGTATCTGCTTACCCTCCCGTAAGTTGGTTTGAGACCTATTACAGAACAGAAGCTGGAAGGACACCTTATTGAACCTCCTGTGTCTGATCCAAGAGCAATCGTACATTCTCCGGCAGCAACAGCAGCTCCACTTCCACCTGATGAGCCTCCAGGAACACAATCCAAATTCCATGGATTACGAGTTGGTTGATATCTGCTATACTCAGTCGTTGAACCCATCCCAAACTCATCCAAATTCAATTTTCCCAATAAGATGGCGCCACTTTCCTTTAGACTCTTTATTACAGTAGCATCATACGTTGGAACATAATTTTCGAGAATTTTTGAAGCACATGTAGTTCTGATACCCTGCGTAGAAATGTTATCTTTTATTCCTACTATTACTCCGGCAAGTTGACCTATGGCTTCTTTTTCTTTTAATTTCTTGTCTATAATCTTCGCAGAAGATAAAGCTCCGTCAGTATCTAATGTAATAAATGAATGTACCTTTGGTTCCACTTTTTCGATTCTTTTGAGTATAGTGGTAACATAATCCTCAGCTGTAAACTGACCTTCGGTTAAGCCCTCAACCACTTCATACGCTAGCAATTCATCTAGTCTTGTCATTCTATTTCATCTTAGGACCTCTTAAGAATCCATCTTCTGTAATGTTTTTGCAAAGTTGCTTTTCATCAGACACCTTAATCTCATCCTTTCTAAGCTCTTCAAATTTTAATTCTTGCAGGTCTAAAGTAACTGAATCATCAGAAGCAAGTTGTTCAAGTATATCAATGTATTCAATCGTTTTTTCTAGCTGTGTTGGAAATTTTTGAAGTTCATGGTCAGTCAGATTAATTCGCGATATTTGAGCGAGATGTTCTAACTCCTCTTTTGAGATCATGCTATTTTCATCTTTTGATAGATATATTATTTGTTAAGGTGACAGCCTATCAATGTCTCTGGGAAATAAAACTACGTCCCTAATATTTTCAACACCGCACATGCTCATCAATAATCGTTCAAGGCCCATACCAAACCCAGCGTGAGGAGGCATACCATAATCAAAAACTTTCAAATGGAAATCAAACGCGCCAGTGCTTAACCCTTGTTTTTTCATTCTTTCAGTCAGCTGGCTTTTATCATGAATTCTTGTGCTACCTGAAGATAATTCTAGATTTCCATACATCAAATCAAAAGATTCGCACTCTGTACCCATCGATTTTGGCTTAACGTAGAAGGGTTTTATTGAAGTGGGCCAGTCAATGATAAAATAAAATTTCTTCATGTCATCATCATTGAGGTTTCGTAATTTTTGCTGCGAGATATCATCCCCCCATTCAATAGACTCGCCTGACTTTTGCAACTTTTCTATGAGGTCTGAGTATCTGTACCTTTTAAATGGAAGCGATAAGTCAGATAATTCTATTTTCAAGTACTCAAGATTGGATTTGTTTTTGCTTCTCACTTCGTTCCAAACAAAATGAATCATCCTTTCTAGAATTTCCATTATATCATTATAATCAGCATACGCTTTTTCAATATCAATAGAAGTAGCTTCTGACAAGTGTCTGTTAGTTCTGGAAGGTTCAGCTCTAAAGATTGGGCCTATTTCAAATACATTTTCAAATGCCATTGTAAGTTGTTCTTTATAAAGCTGAGGACTTTGAGTAAGAAATGCTTCCCTGTCATAGTAAAATATTGGAAAAAGAGTCGCGCCGCCTTCAGTTGCGGTGGCGATTATTTTAGGGGTATTAACTTCGATGAAACCTTCATCTCCTAGAAATTTCCTGCACGAATTTAATACATTATATCTTAGACTAAAAATTGATTGAAGATAAGGTCTACGAAGATCTATTGCTCGAAGATCCAATCTTGTATCAATTCCAACGCCTTTTCTACTATGAATAACGAAAGGAGAATTTTTATTTGCCAATGACAAAATCTTAAAATCAACAGGAATTATTTCTATTCCGTTTGGAGCTTTCGGTTCACTTCTAACTTTACCCTTCATAGCGATTGAAGCATGTTCTCTAATCTTTGGTACTTCTGATGAGAGTGAATCGGGATACTGATTTTTCTTTAAAATAACCTGAATATTCCCAAATCTATCGTTAATGGTAAGAAACTTTATGTTACTATGTTCACGTATCGAAGAGATCCATCCCACTATTATTACCTCCTTACCATCCATTGAATTATCGATATCTTTGGAATAGTGTGTCCTTTTCCAATTTTGAAGGTCTGGGCTACTCAAATTGATGAACCTCGATAATTTGAACTTTAATGAGCGGGTTAATTTAACTTTTTAATGCAAATATCGCAACCATGATGACAAGACTTACTTCTAATTGAAATCACTCGTTCGCGGAAGAAACTTGCAAATTTTAGCTCAGGGTCGTACAAGCGAATATTTAGCGTATGATAATCCGAAATGACTTACGAAAAAAAACGAATTTTCGTCGTGAATGGGGAGATGGATAACACAATAGTTGGAAATAGGAAAATTGAGGTGATTACTTCCTAATCTTTGAGGTTATTCAATACTTACAAAAGCATTAATAACATTGTCAAATAATTTGTGTGAAATGGAAAAACAGTCATTATTATCGCTTTTTTCTTCTAATCCGGATAAATATTATAAAGTTTCACTATTTGATGAAAAAGGATTCAGGAGACAGAGTTGCAGATTATGCGGAAAATTCTTTTGGGCCATTAATGAGAGGCAATCGTGTCCTGAACATGATAACTATAGCTTCATAGGAGATCCGCCGACCTCAAAAAGATTAGATTTTGTAAGTACCTGGAAGGAACTTAGCAGTTTCTTTAGAAAAAACGATCATCAAATAATTCAGAGATATCCTGTTGTATGTCGCTGGAGGGAGGATCTGTACTATACTATTGCATCCATTGTAGACTTTCAGAGAGTAATGAACGGAAAAATCGTGTTTGAAATTCCGAAAAATCCTCTTGTAGTTCCGCAAATGTGTCTTAGATTTAATGATATTGAAAATGTTGGGCTCACCGGAAGACATTATACGAGCTTTTGTATGGTGGGGCAAACGTGTAACGCAGATGCACCCGGTGGATATTGGAAGGATAGATGTATTGAGCTGGACCATTCTCTCCTAACAGATGTTCTTGGAATAAAATCTGAAGAAATTACATATGTTGAGGATGTTTGGATGGGAGCCGGAGCTTTTGGGTATTCACTGGAATATTATGTTCGAGGATTAGAATTGGGAAATGCTGTCTTTACTGAATTTGAGGGTGATGAAAATAACTATCGCACTCTTGATAACAAGATAATAGATATGGGGGCGGGCCTTGAACGCCTGTCATGGATCACCTTAGGTACTCCGACAAGTTATGATGCGACTTTCGGGCCCATATTCAAGAAACTTGTAGACATCATTGGTATCGATATTGAATCAAAATTAGAATTTCTGTCTCGATATTTTAAGAAACTTTCTGAAAAATACTCTAATTATGAAAATGACCCAAGACTCTTAAAGATCAATATTGCTCAAGAACTGGGCGTATCTTATGAAGATTTGCAAAGAATCGTTCTGCCATTTGAAACTCTATCAATCATAGCTGATCATACGCGGACATTGTTGTTTGCAATTTCTGATGGGTCTTTGCCATCAAATGTCGGAGGAGGATACAACCTCAGGATAATATTAAGGAGAACACTTGCACTTCTAGCCCGTGTTGGTTGGAAACTTGACTTGCAAGATGTAATGGATCTCCATATTGAGCAGCTTAAACCAATGTATCCTGAACTTAACGAACACAAAAATGACATCAAGACAATAATGCAGATTGAGTCTGATAGGTATTCTTCATCAAACGAAAGAATGTATTCCATTGCCAATTCCTTGGCAGCGTCCAAGAAAAAACCAAGTGTTGAAGATTTGATAAGGATGTACGAGTCGGATGGCATTACACCAGATCTTCTACTTGAAACCGGAGTTATAGATAACATACCTGCAGCTTTTTATCTAAAGTTAGCGGAACTTCATACCACACATGAATCAAACCCCGTACCAGTAATAGAAACTGGTAGTGACATCAAACCTACAAGGTTGTTGTATTACGAGGAGGAATCAATCAGAGAATTTGACGCAAGAATTCTCAAGATACTTAAAGGCAAGTATTTGATTCTAGATAAGACCGCATTTTACCCCAGAGGAGGAGGTCAAGAGCCTGACTTCGGTACTATTGAAGGGATTAAAGTAACAGACGTCATAAAGCAAAATGATCTAGTTCTACACAAAATCAAAGGGCCGTCCAAGGATCTTGAGGACAATAAAACTGTTCATGGAATTGTTGATAATGTAAGGAGAAGATTTATAACCAAAAATCATAGCGCAACACACATATTAAATTCGGCTGCAAGGAACACACTTGGATCATGGGTATGGCAGAATTCTGCATTCAAGGATGAAAATTATGCGAGGTTAGATATTACACATCATTCAGCTCTTACCAAACAAGAAATCAAGCAAATAGAAACGACTGCAAATGAAGTTGTCCAAAGAAATTTACCAATTAATATCAATGTATTTGAAAGATCAAACGCAGAAGAAAAATATACATTCAGGATTTATCAAGGTGGAGCAGTTCCCTCAAACCATGTGAGGATAGTAAACATAGATGGATGGGATGTCGAAGCTTGTGGTGGAACTCATGTAAATAAGACAGGTGAAATTGGTCTGATAAAAATTCTAAAAACTGAGAGGATTCAAGACGGTGTAGTGAGACTTGAGTTTGTTTCTGGCAATAATGCTCTGCAATATGTTCAGGCTCAGGACTCTCAATTGCTGCATATTGCCCATACCTTGGGATCAAGTAAAGAGAAGCTAATTGAATCCTTTGATAAGGTAACAACTGAAAATGATCAGATGAAAAGAAAATTTAGAATGCTTATTAACAGATTTTCAGACAATATGGCCACAACCGTTACCCGTCAAGCTATTCTATCTAAATCAGGCTTAAAGATCTTTGGCACTTACGATGACGAAATGGGAGATGATTACTATATTGCATTGGGAGAAAAAAGTATCAATATAGATCCTTCCTTGGTATATGTTGCCCTTGTTCAGGATCAAGAACGTATAAAAGTAATAGTTTTTGTTGGTGAGGAATCAAGAAAAATGGTTAGAGCATCCAGAATTGCAAAGGAAGTTTCATTGAAACTTGGTGGTACTGGAGGCGGGGGTACAGATAAATTTGCGCAAGGCGGAGGTAAGGACAAGAATAAGATTGACGAATGTTTGAAGAATCTTGAGAACCTCATCATAAATATAGATTCTAGTGAAAAAAATGGTTAATTCGATTGAAAAGACACCCAAATCAGAATTTGCTTGGGCTACAATAGAGGAAAAATGGAGAAAGAAGTGGGCAGATGATAAAATTTTTGAGACGAATCCAAAATCAGATAAGAAAAAATATTTTCTTACTGTAGCATATCCTTACCCAAATTCTCCACAACATGTGGGACATGGAAGGACTTATACTCTTGCCGATGTTCACGCCAGGTACAAGCGTATGAACAATTATAATGTGTTGTTTCCAATGGGGTTCCACTATACTGGAACACCCATAGTTTCCATGTCACAGAGAATCAAGTCCAATGATAGAGATCTTATAGAAACATTCCAACAAATATACAAGATCCCAGATGATGTCATATCGAATTTCAAAGATCCTAAAAAAATAGCCAGTTATTTTCATCAGGAAATTAAGCAAGGAATGAAAGAAATGGGCTATTCCATAGATTGGAGGAGAGAGTTTACGACTATAGATAAGGGCTATTCAAAATTTATTTCATGGCAATTTAGAAACCTCAAGAAGAAGGGCTTGATAGTGCAAGGTTCTCATCCTGTAGGATGGTGCCCTCAAGATCAAAATCCGGTGAGTCAACATGATACTGTTGGGGATGTGGAACCCGAGCTTATCGAATATGTTCTTGTAAAATTTAAGTTTGAAGACCAGTACGTTATTCCAACTGCAACGTTGAGGCCAGAAACTATTTTTGGTGTGACAAACTTATGGATAAATCCTGATATAAAATATGTTATTGCTCAGGTAAACAATGAAAAATGGATAATCACAAAAGAGGCCGCAAGAAAGATGGAATTTTTAAATGCTAGTGTTGATTTGATTTCAGAAATTAAAGGCTCTGATTTGATAGGCAAGTATGTCTTTGATGAAAAAAGAAAACAACAAGTACCCTTGTTCCCTGCTTCATTTGTTGATCCCAATAATGGAACTGGAATTGTCATGTCAGTGCCAGCGCATGCGCCCTATGACTATCAGGCGCTGGTTGATTTAAGGAAGGATGACAATACCCTAAGAAAGTATAACATCACTGTAAATGTTGATCCTATCAAAATAATTCAAACTGATGCATTTTCCTCAAATGAATTATCGGCTGCAGAAATTATTGTTACTAGTTATTCCATAAAGGATCAGAACGATCCCAAATTAGAGGATGCCACTAATAAGCTCTATTCAGAGGAGTTTCACAATGGCAAACTCTTACCAAATATAGATGAAATCGGAAATTTGACTGTAATAGAGGCCCGAGAAAATATCAAAGCAAAAATAATCAGTCAGGGAATAGGGACAACCATGTATGAGCTGAAAAATTCAGTAAAATGTAGATGCGGTACTTCTTGTGTTGTAAAGCTACTAACAAATCAGTGGTTCATCAACTATGGGGATGAAAATTGGAAAAAGATATCATACGAACTAGTTGATAACATGGAAATTCTACCAGAGGAAATAAGACAGGAATTCACCAATGTCATAGATTGGCTTAAGGAAAGGGCATGTGCAAGAAAAAGCGGTCTTGGAACAAAGCTTCCATGGGACAATGAGTGGATAATAGAGAGTTTGGCAGATTCAGTTATCTATATGGCCTATTACCCACTATCAAGATATATTGACAATAATCAGGACTCGCAAAAGGATGAAGAAAAAATATTGGCAGATAATTTGAATGACAATTTCTTTGATTATGTTCTCTTAGGAAAGAATGATCCGGATATTGTTGCTACGGAATCAAAGATATCCACCGAATTACTTGAAAAAATCAAGAATGAATTTGGATATTTTTATCCAGTAGATTCTAGACATTCGGGAAGAGATCTGGTCCCCAACCACCTTTCGTTCTTCATTTTCAATCACGCCGCAATATTTCCCAAGGACAAATGGCCTAAACAAATCGTTGTAAATGGTTCGGTATTAATGGAAGGTAAAAAGATGTCCAAATCCCTCGGAAATATAATACCATTGCGTCATGCAATAGAACAATATGGTGCAGACTCCATCCGCCTTACTATGCTTGCGTCCTCAGAGATATTACAAGATTCTGACTTTTCTTTTGATTTGGTAAAAGGAATTAGAACCAAATTGTATGATATGTATAGAAACATAAATTCACATTTGGATATTTTTAAAGATCAGAGCAGTGTAGATGAGAATCTGGAAGATGTTTGGATATCAAGCAGATTACAAAATATTATTATGGACACAACTTCTGCAATTGAAAAATTTAGAATTAGAGAGGCTTTACATAACATCTTGTATTTGATGGACAATGATCTAGAATGGTATGAAAAAAGAAAAATGGCAAAAAATAAAACAATATACAATAAACATTTGAGAGAATTCTTTGAAACAAGGGTAAAATTATTAGCGCCATTTGCTCCGTATTTCTGTGAAGAAATTTGGGAAATTATGGGTAATGCTTCGTATATCAGTTCAGCTCAATGGCCAGAGAGTGATGAAAGTAAAATTACATTAGTGTCCGAAGATAATGAAAGACTTATCCAAAATATTATTCTTGATATACAGAAAATAACAAAGGTTACTAAAATCGTTCCAAAGAAGATTTCGATCTATACCGCTTCAAGTATCAAATTCACGCTTTATAAAAAAATATTAGGTAGAATTCAAAGACAAACAACTCCTAATTTTGGACAAATCATGAAGGAGTTTGTTAACGATGACCAGGTCAGGGATCTTGTTAAACGCAATCCTGAATTGGTAAAGAAAATTATAGATGACATTTTATCAGAATCAGTGGATGTTAGAGTGAGAAGAATGAAAATAGACTCATTCGATGAGAAAGTACCATTAGGCGATGGAAAATCATTATTAGTTAGCGACGCGGGAAATAATGAACTTGAAGTAAATATTTACTCAGAGGACGATATTGACAAATATGATCCAAAACAAAAATCTAAATTCGCAAGACCTTACAAACCAGCCATTTACATTGAATAAGAAACTCCAAAAAATCAGAAATGTCAGGTAATTATACGCTTGTATGTTCCAAGCAAGATCTCGCAAGTAGTACCATATCAGATTGTTTGATTGAAAAATATGGATTCTCTGAAATACCAGAGAAAAAGGCTTCATTTTCCTCAGCTCATCATCCAGGTGTTGTCCTACACATTTCCGAACATAGTTTGCTATATCTTGATAATCTCGATGAAAAATATCCCGATACATCATGTTATATCTTTCTATCTCAACATAGATCTCAAGCTAATATCCCTGCCCTGACTTGTCACTCGACAGGAAATTTTGGTAATAATGATTTTGGTGGGAAGAAAAAGGAATTAGGAATATGTTATCCTTGGATCCAGAAACAATACCTTATTGAGTTGAATAAGAAAAAATATAACGTGCCCAAGTATGATATTATTATTGAATCTACACATCACGGCCCCACATCACTAAAAAAACCGATTCTATTTGTTGAGATAGGATCAACAAAGGAGCAATGGACGGACATGAATGCAGCCAATACGGTATGCAGTTCTTTGATTACCGTACTTGCAAGAAAACGCGGATTATGTGAAAAAGTTGCAGTGGGACTAGGAGGGAATCATTATCCAACAAAATTCAACAACATATTGTTGGAATCAGAATATGGTCTTGGTTCCATAGCTGCAAAACATGATTTACCATATATGGACAAGTCCATGATAGTTCAAATGATACAAAAGAATGTTGAAAAAGTGAATTTCGTTATTATAGATGCAAAGGGACTAGGAAGAGAGAAATCTAGAATATTATCCGCGTTAGATGAAGTGGGAATTGAAGTGGTGAGGGTTTAGATTTGATAAACATACAATAGTTTTTTAAGATTGTTTAACATATTAGAGAAGGTCTATGTCTCTTGATCTAAAAATTCGTAGAAAAACAGGCACAAGTCACATCAATAGACAAGCCGTCTATGATCTTGTTTCTGAAATTCCTCCCGGTAAAGTGGTAAGTTATGGCAGATTGGCGACACTGCTTGGTAATTCCCGTGCGGCTCGTGGAATAGGTAAAGTCCTAAATCAAAATCCAAGACCAATCATAGTTCCTTGTCACAGAGTAGTCTGTTCGGATGGAAATGTGGGAGGATATATGTATGGAAAGAACCGAAAAATATCATTGTTACTTAAAGAAGGAATTCCTATCCATAACGGCAAGATAGAAGATTTTGAAAAATATAGGATCTAGATAGAATTTCTACTTGTGTGTTTTAGCTTGCTTTGCAAGGTCTCTCAAGTGTGATAGGGATCTAACGTTTCCACCCTTAATTTTCTTGTACAAGGCCCAGAAAGTTTCTCTGTTAATTTCGTTTCTAGCCTTTAGTATTTTTAAATGGCGTCTCATAGCCTTGGTTCTTTTTACGTAAACTTCCTTCTTTCCTACTCTGGCAGTTTTCTTACCTTTCTTGGAACCAGCAGAAGTTCCGTGCTTCCTACGCGTCTTTAGTTTCCTTTCTGCTCTAGATCTAGAAATCCCCCTTACTTTTACTGTCCAGATAGTTCCATTCTTAATTAAGGAACGCATATCCTCTCTAGTAATCGCATCAGCTATATCATCAAGTTTATCAGGTTCAAATCGGACTCTATTTGCACCTACACCTAAAACTCTAGCTATTAATTCTCTCTTTTTACTTAAATTTACGACCATTATGACTCAGACCCTTTTTTTCTAATATTTTTACCCTTTGAGGTTGTTGCTTTTGATTCTTTCTTTGGTTTTTCAATTTTTTCTGTTGCTGTCGCTGGTGTTGATTCTTTCTTTGGTTTTTCAATTTTTTCT
>JARBAW010000008.1 GCA_029237505.1 Nitrososphaerales archaeon | reverse complement strand
GAGACTGAGACGGAAACTAAGGAACCTAACAAGACAGATAAAAAGACTGAAGAATAGCAGTCTGCGAGATGTATCTATTTTTTCCCACTATCATTATAATTAAATTAATATCTCTGTAAAATTTCACTATACTTATTGCATTGGAAAGAAACGCTGCCTGAATGGTATGTTAAACAATATGGTTATCAACCATGTGTCAATATAGGAACAGCTGGACATGTAGACCATGGAAAAACTACCCTGGTAGAGTCAATAACTGGTGTTTGGACCAGTGGTCATAGTGAAGAATTAAGGAGAGGAATTACCATTAAAGTGGGATACGCCGATGCCGCGTTTTACAAATGTAAGAATTGCCCATCACCAATATGCTATTCCACTCAACCCGAGTGCAAGAATTGTGGACAGAAATCAGAATTTGAAAGGGTGGTCAGCTTTGTAGATTCTCCGGGTCATGAAAGCTTGATGGCAAACATGCTTTCTGGGGCTGCTTTAATGGATGGTGCTATTTTGGTGACAGCAGCAAATGAAAAAGTCCCACAACCGCAAACAAGGGAGCATTTGTTGGCTCTACAAACACTTGGGATAAAACAAATTGTATTGGTTCAAAATAAAGTCGATTTGGTATCTTATGAAGAAACAATAGAAAATTATAAACAGATAAAGAGTTTTGTCAAAGCAAGTGTGGCTGATACAGCTCCCATTATCCCAGTATCCGCACAGCACAGATTAAATATTGATGCACTAATAGAGGCCATTCAAACTAATATCAAGACTCCTGAAAGATCAAAAAATTCTGAACCGCTAATGCATGTTCTGAGATCATTTGATATTAACAAACCCGGTCTCCCAATAAATGAAGTCAAAGGTGGAGTAATTGGAGGTTCATTAATTCAGGGGGACTTTGAGACAGGAGACGAAATTGAAATTCGACCAGGATTATACGATGAAAAGAAGGCAAAGTATGAACCAATAAGATCAAAAATTTCATCACTGGGCACTGGAGCAGGTATTGTCCAGGTTGTAAAACCTGGAGGCCTGGTAGCTCTAGGAACAATGTTGGATCCATATTTGGTTAAGAGTGACTCGCTGATAGGTTCGCTGGTAGGATTACCAAGTTCTCTTCCTCCAGACATTTATGATGTTACCATAGAACTTAACCTCTTTGAAACAGCTGTAGGTACTCAGGAGCTTGTGAAAGTCGATCCGATTAAAGTGAAAGAATCATTGCGTCTTAACATTGGAACTGCCGCTACTCTTGGCACAGTAACTCACGTAAAGAATCAAACCGTAGAAATTAAACTAAAGAAACCAGTATGCATGGTAAGTAACAATAGAGTAGCAATAAGCAGAAGAATCGCAGACAGATGGCGGCTGATAGGGTCTGGTATTGCATCCTAGGATCTAGCCAGAAACACAAACTGAACAAATCTGCCAAGTGTTTGGATAGGAAAATTCACTCACTCTCTATTAATCAGTAAGAACATATTTTCGTCCTTTTTTTGTCATGGACACTACACCATTCCCCTTTGCGATAAATCCTATTTGATGATGCTTTACTTTTCTTTTGTCCAGCATTGTCTCTACATTATTGAGATCTGATTTTGAAACAATAATACAAAATCCAATTCCCATGTTAAAAGTGCAATACATTTCTTTAATTGATATTTTACCGGTCTGCTGTATAAGAGTAAATATATTTTCTTCTTCTGGCAGATTGTCCAAACAGTAATTGACTCGGTTATTCAGTCTCGAGAGCTTGGCAAATGAACCTCCCGTTATATGCGCAAGTCCACGAATTGAATCTAATTTTTTGAGCAGGTCAAGTATGGGTTTAACGTATATTCTAGTTGGTTTTAGGAGTTCTTCACCGATTGAGCATTGCAGAAATCTATGTGAATTATTTAATTTGTAGTTTGAAAGTAATACTTTACGGGCAAGTGAGTATCCATTTGAATGCAGGCCACTACTTTCCAGTCCAATAATAATATCACCCTCAGAAATTTTGTTACCCATCACAAGTGATTTCTTGTCAGCTACTCCAAAGACAGAGCCCACTAGATCAAATGTATTTTCTTTCTTTTCGTCAAGAAGATCTGGCAGTATCGCAGTTTCTCCGCCTACTATCGCAACATTTGATTGCTTGGCTCCGTTGGCCAGGCCCTTTGCCAGCTCTCTTACAAGATAACTATCGGGTCTTCTTAACGCAATGTAATCCAAGAAACCAATTGGCGTTGCTCCAACACAAATCACATCATTGACATTCATGGCCACACAGTCAACGCCCACAGTATCATATTTTTTCATTAGTTGTGCAATTATGATTTTAGTTCCAACTCCATCAGTGTGTAGTGCAAAGACCTTAGACTGATACTCAATCAGCCCTGCGTAATGTCCAAACCCAGACCATACATTCCAATCCTTGTTAATAGCAGAATGAGTAGTTGAAACTACTTTACCAATGTCACCTTGTATTTTACGAATCTTCCTAACATCCACCCCAGCTCTAGAATAACTCCACATGCAGACTACTAAGGTTCTATTACGCGTATTATAAATAAAGCATCTTAGATTCCTAGTTGAACGCAGTCATTAGAAAATTAACTTATAAAGACGATTACAATTGTAATAGACATGGAAGACGCTGGCTCTGTTTTTGAAGATTCTGAAAAAACATTCATTGAATTATCTAATTCTCAAAGACTCCAAATAATAAATGCACTAAGGTCATCTAGCATGAACTTGACCCTAATTGCAAAGCATCTGGGAATAACCATGCAGGAGGCTCATAGAAATTTTAATAGACTAGTAGAAGCAGGAATAGTAAGCAAAGATTCCAGTGGTTCATATTCTTTGACTACATTTGGGAATACCATTATGACTCAGATTCCATCCATCAATTTTCTTTCTAAAAACAAGAATTATTTTTCAGATCATTATTTCGCAGATCTTCCCATGAAGTTTGTTCAGAGGATTGGATCATTGGACAATAGCCAGTATATTCAGGGGTTTGTTGCGGTAATGGAGGAAATCAAGGAAATGTATCGACATTCTGAGGAGTATATTTTTGGCATGATTCCACAGGTTCCGCTGGATCTTATGGAAGTAGCTGCAAAGATAGTAAAGGAACGCAAAATCAAATTTAACTACATCTTACCAAAAAATGCGGCAGTCCCAAAAAAAGGTAAAGACTTTCTAAACGAAATCAATTTTCCTGAATTACTGAAGAATGGACTGGTGGAGAGAAAAATGGTAGAAGAAGTAAAAGTGTCCGTGGTATTGAATGAAAAAAAGGCATTAGTGATGTTTCCAAACATTAAGGGAGAATCTGATATGAACGGAGCCTTTTCCAATAGTTTCCACAAAGAGAACAACGAATTGTTTCATGAATGGTGTTTAGACTACTTCAGATACAACTGGTTAAATTCAAAACCTTTTGACAATTCTAAACTAAGGGAAGTATAAGCAATAAAAGTAAAAATAATAAAGTATTGGATTACTTGTCATTTCGTTCCTTTCACTAGTATTGAATATTTATATATTAGATCGAATAAATCCTCATCGAGGATAGCAT
Source organism: Nitrososphaerales archaeon (assembly GCA_029237505.1). Taxonomy (GTDB): domain Archaea; phylum Thermoproteota; class Nitrososphaeria; order Nitrososphaerales; family Nitrososphaeraceae; genus TA-21. The sequence goes on along the minus strand of JARBAW010000008.1, from coordinate 3,511 downwards.
CTCACCTTCAGGATTTTGTGCAAAGTTCCAGCAAGTTATATCACCGTTACCTTTATCACTATTTGAATTGTCATCGCTGTCATCATCTGAATTGTCATCGCTGTCATCATCATTTTCAATATCATTCACCATCTTACAGTTGTCTTCCTGATGTATTATTTGGTTTTATTCGTTACAATTGTCGTCACCATTGTCATTACATTCATCCTCATCATCAGTAAATGCCGGCTGTACCTATGATATCGCTGTTCGTGTCACCACTGTCAGAAATCCCACAGACAGCACTACAAGCATTAACACGTGCTTCGTGTTCAACATTAGTCATCATAAAATGATACTAAACTAAGTAAAGGCGATTGAGTATGAACAAGTGGTGAAAAAATGAGGGTTATTTATTGCATTATGAATCTGAATTTATCACTAGAATATTTTTCAGTATTCAGTAATGTCTTGCAATAGAAACTATTTCGTCTTTTTTCTTGTAGCTTTCATAGCAGAAAACAATGCGCCAGCCTTGTGTTCAGTTTCATGATATTCATTAGATGGAATAGAGTCCATTACTATTCCTGCCCCAGCCTGAATATACGCGTTGTTTCTGTTTATGAATAACGATCTGATAATAATCGCAAAATCACAACATCTATTGAATGAAAAATATCCCAATGCTCCTGCATACGGTCCCCTTGAAGATTCTTCTAACTCGGAAATTACTTCCATCGCTCTAACTTTGGGCGCCCCAGAAACAGTACCCGCAGGAAATAAAGATCTAAATGCATCAAAGCAATCGTATTTACTATAAAGATCACCTGTAATATGTGAAACGATATGTTGGACATGGCTGAATCTTTTAACTATCATCAGTTCTTTAGGTTGAACGGAACCAAATTTGCATACTCTTCCCAGATCATTTCTTGCTAAATCCACCAACATAGTGTGTTCGGCTAGCTCTTTTTTGTCGCTTAATAACTCCTTCTCTAATTTTTTGTTTTCACTCTCCTTCTCTGTAATTGGTCTTGTTCCTGCGATAGGAAATGTTTCAATTTTATCATTTATTACTCGAAGAAGCATTTCAGGGCTTGAACCGATAATAAATCTCTTCTTGCGTTTAAAAAAATACATGTATGGCGATGGATTCAATTTCCTTAGATTTTCATACAGAATAATAGGGTCTCCCTTAACTTTAAAAATGAATTTTCTGGATATTACTACTTGAAAGACCTCACCTTCGTACACGTAATTCTTTGCCTTCTTCACTTTGGAAATAAAATGATTCTTGGTTGTTTCTGAAATTGGTTTTGAGAAAGAGAAAGACTCATCCAGTTGCTTTGGCGCCGAATTTAATATTTGTTCTAATTCAGCAAGTCTGGACTTCTTACCAATGTGGAAGTAATATGTTGCCTTGTCTTTTCTATCATGAATCACGCCATCAGTATAAATTCCAAACTCCATAAGGGGAAACATATTATTTGATCGTTTTGATGGTAACTGTTCCCAAAATTTGATTGCATCATAACTTATGTATCCTACTGCACCTCCAATATATCGCAGTCTTTTCTCATGAATATTTGGCAAGATTTTTCTTAATTCGCCGAGTGGATCACTTACCTTTTTTTCGGAAATTACTTTCCCCTTTCTAGAAATCTGAAATTTGGATTTGTCGCATTTAATGGTAAATTCTGGATCAAATCCTATTACCGAAAATTCGGAAAGTTCCTTAGGCCCCGTTAAAGATTCTAGGATGAACGTATTGTCATAACTACGATAAATCTGCTTGAAGATTTCAAATGGATCCTTGTCAGTTTTAATTTCTATCTTATTAATTTTTAAATCCTGGGAGTCTGAAATAAAACCCTTGAGCATTTATGATAGTTACCACAAAAAGATGTTTTAAAACATGATTTAAATCTTGTGAGACAGGTCCTACAAGTACATTGAAAAATTCAATTACACAAGCGTTGACTTTAAAAATGCTTTAAACAATCAGATCATTATTATCATCAGTTCTAATTGACTGGTAACTTATCAAATAGGACAGATATCAAATCCTCATGCTAACGATCAATTATGTTAGTTGTTGCCAATGGCTTTCTACCCATAAAACCTTCGTCCTTTCTATGCCAGAACTTTATTTCATTCTCACCTTCTTTCCAACATAACCATACTTCTTCATCAAATCTCAAAGACGGAAAATCCAACAATCCTTCATCAACACTCTTTATCATTACTCCTTTGTTCTCCAATTCTGCTATGGTTTCATACAATTTGGAGACGGCCCTGTTTAACTCCTGTTTTTTGCTTATGAAAGGAGTAAATTTAGCCCCATCACTAACTAATCGTTGTAATTCTTCCTGTAGTTTGATTACCTTATTTTTCCGAATAGTAATGCTCGAAAATAATTTCTTTACTTCAGGTAATACTCTATTAGCATCTTGTGGAGTAAAGTAAATTGGAGGCATACCTTCCAAAATTTACGGCAGCCAATTTAATCATTATTATTTTATCCCTTTCAGGGCTTTGTCTAATTTTCAGAAATGCGTCGGATTTTCCTACTTCTGCTTCTTGCTTTCTTAACCTTATTAAGATCTCCTAATCCATGAGGATAAACCTCCCATGAATTAGACCTACCAAATAGATTATCTAATTTGTCAGAAGCATGAACAGAAAACTTGTTCAACGCCAGATGGATAGATTCATGACTAATAATCGAGGAGGCAACCTCTGCAGACTTTCCAACTTGATCGTATTCCCTCCAAGAACGGTAATTCGCGATAAATGCTCTGGATTTTCCATAGTAGGACACATACATCAATCCCCTTCTACCAATTGATCCGCGCAAACGAAGGTCCGCAACCATTTATCCTTTAATTATTTGAATAATCCTCATTAATGTTTACAGACTGTTTCTATCGTGCACATATTAGTTCTTTTAACAATATTATGGCCAAACCCTGTGTATGCTTAGAAAAATTATCAAGAAGATCATATCTTATTGTAAAAATTCCACAATCTAAAATGTAATCTGTGTACTCAAAATATTTATTTATTTGTTAACTGCTGTCTGGGGTTATACTCTTTTAAAACATGAGGTAATTTGTCAATTCATGTCGAATCTGAAATTACAGAATAAATCAAACATACTAACAAGTAATTATTCAGATTCGTTATCTCTTACACTGGATGCGATCGAAGTTGGCCTACAGTCTGTTAATCCCACATCCATTATAAAAAAATCTGTAGTGGTAAAGCGCAATACTCTGTCCGTCACTGACTACAACGGAAAAAAGATAGGCTTTGACCTTGGAGAATTCAAATCAATTTACCTGGTTGGGGCAGGTAAGGCAACAGCGTCAATGGTTGATGCATTCTTGAGTATACTGAAAAATAAAAAGGTCAAAGCCTGTTGCATCACAGTTCCATACGGAATCGATATGAAAAACAAGTTCTGTTCAGTAACATGGGCATCTCATCCTATTCCAGATTCTAACGGAGTTTTAGGTACAGAAAGAATAAT
>JARBAW010000066.1 GCA_029237505.1 Nitrososphaerales archaeon | reverse complement strand
TCACCAACAAATTTTAGTTTCTTTTCTGGATATCTTAGTGTGAATCTTTTGATAAGGAGATGCTTTGAACCTGATTCAATAGCTTTTATGAATCCACCTGCAGAGTTCATACGAATAACATAAGCTCTGCCTTAATTTAAGTTAAGAACGCACCTAACAGCATCAAGTCACAAATCAAGTTTATTTCGCAAGATTTTAGACATGGACTATTTTGTAAATAGTTCCATCAATTCCTAAAATGTAAAGGTAGCCATCTGATCCCACTTGAATATCCGTTATCACTCCAAAACCCTTTCCAAATATTATACCTTCAATTTCCTGGGGTGTATCTGCTACTTTGTCCTCAAGAGGTGGATTCAATAGTAATCGCTCCCTGGTTGAATCAAGTTTGAAATTGTAAAGATTGCCAGTTTTCACATCACCTACAAAAATTGTGTTTTCATATTGCGATCCCAATTCAGAGGAATTTAAGAATTTAAGCGCAGTTGGAGCAACGGTTTCCTTCCACACAAATTCTGGATCGCTGTATTTTCCCTTTCCATCAAAATAAAATAAATCAACATTTGGGTCAAATCTAGATAGGGCCATTCCCATCATCTTTCTCCAACCGCTATTGAATCCCGGATAGACATAATTAATTTCATCCTTGTCAATTCCACCATTTTCACTGTCCCATAAGTTACCAGTAACAGGATCAAAATCAAATCCAAAACTATTGCGTATACCATATGCGTAGTAGAGTGTATCTGGAATTGATCTTCCAAATGGTCCGTTATCCACAGACTTACCTTCCTGAGTAACTCGCAGTATCCCACTCGTTCCATCTGGAGCATTACCTCTCATGATATTCTGAATGTTACCCATTCTTCCTCCTACATCCCCTATAACTAGATATACATTACTATCAGGACCTATCACAACTTTTCCACCGATGTGGTTATTCTCATGTCCTACTATCGGTGAGGTCGCAGGCAAGTTAAGAAGTAAAAGAGGATTTACAAGTTTGTTATCTATGAGCTCATATCTGTAAAGTCTGTTACCTACTACAATTCCGGAGTTATTGGCTTCTGTATAGTACAAGAATACAAATGTCTTGTCTTGTTCATTCTTTGATATCGCTATTCCTAGCAGTCCCATTTCGACCTCAGTTCCTACCTTCAGCTGAAGTACTGGCTCTTTTTGTAGACTGCCGTTGAGAATTCTCTGTACTTTACCTGTATTTTTCTCCAATACGAGAATATCATCGGGACCGAGAAATGCCATACTCGTTGCGGGTCCTTTGATGCCATCCTTGAAGAATAACTCAACTTTCAAAGAAGGGTCAACTAACTGCTGTCCACTGCTTTCCGGCAAGGCCCTGATGTAAAAGGCATAAGAAATATTGTTCTCACTTATGGTTGAGAAAAGTACAAAGGTTGAACTTAAAGGCAAAATGAAAAATGCGAAAACGATCATTCTCCTTAGCATCAATAGAAAAATTTCCTGTCAATCTTTTATCTGTTTTGACGGTGAAAGTCTGCTAAAATCAATAAAATTCTTTCAAAAATTGTCGAATTAAGAGAAATTATCGCTGATTTTGAAAATGCTCATTAAAAAGACGCTTAGAATTGTATGTTGAGATAAATAGAAAGATAGATAATATGTTTATTCATATTTATCCTCTAATTCATGAAACCTAGTCTTATTTCCCTATCATCATTAGATGACAAATATGTGAAAGAGAAAAGCATTACAAATTCAGAACCAGAATGGTTGATGGAAATAAGGAATAGTGCATTTTCAAACTATTCTTCTCTACCACATGAAGTTTCACCATTATACAAAAAATATTCTGATGCTAATCTTCTATATCCTGATCGTGTTTATCTTTCTCAAGGGACTAGAAGGTATGAACCAGAAGAGTATCTAAATGAAAGAATAAAAGAGCTTGATAAAGACACGAGTATCTTAAAAATAGGTTCTTCCGTAATTCATTCCAAAATTTCGGAGAAACTACAAAAACAGGGTGTTGTTATTACAGATCTTAAAAGTGCGATAAACGAATACGGAGGTATTATCAAAAATAGCATACAATCAAACCAACTTGATTATTCTGAAGACAAGTTCCTTGCATTAGAATTATCTTGTTTTGACTCTGGTATTTTTGTATACATTCCAAGAAATGTGATTGTAGATGATCCAATTAGAGTAATTGATGTACTGGCGCCAGATGGAACGTCATCCATAACAAGAAACATTGTAATTGCTGAATCAAACTCAAAAGCTAATATCGTACAAGAATTATACAGTAACAAACCATCTGATGAAAAAATTCAGCAATCGCTTTTTGAGCTGTTGGAATGTTATGTGGGCGCAAATTCGGAGCTAGAAGTTGTCACACTTCAGGCAATGAATGAAAAAAATTCGGTTAATTTTTCGAATAGAAAAGCGTTCATTGAAAAGGATGCAAAAATGTCATGGTATATGGGTCTTTTTGGTTCTCAACTTTCAAGATATAAAATTGATAATATTATGAAAGGAGAAGGAGCAAGTGCTGAAGATGTGGAAATAATTTTTGGTATTAATGACCAATCATTCGATGTAACATCAAACCTAATCCACTATGGACCTAATACTAGGGGTAGAGTGTTATCAAAGTCAGTAATGAAAGACAATTCCAAATCTCTTTTTAAGGGAATGATAAAAATTGACAAGGGTGGAAAATCAGCTGAGTCATTTCTTGCCGGACATGCTATACTGTTAGATAAGGGCGCAAAATCAGATACAATTCCTGGGCTTGAAATTGAGACAAACGAAGTTAGGGCCACTCATTCTGCATCTGTTGCTCAAATAGATGAAAATCAAATCTTTTATCTGATGTGTAGAGGACTTAGTAACGAAGAAGCAAAAAGAGAAATTGTAAGTGGATTCTTAGAACCATTGTCTCGCAAAATGGGTCCTACTATTAGAGCATGGGTAAATTATTTGATGGAAAACAAATGGCTGGGTAAACCATTGATGCTCAAAACTGATGAAGCTATGGAACATATTCTTGAAGTCGAAAAATCCAGATACAGAGAAACTGAGGATATATTCGAAAAACATTATAAGTATAGGTAGACGACTTTACTATCTGTGATTGCTAATGGCTACATGGGTTAAGGTATGTGAAGCTAAAACGCTGAATAAAGGTGATATAATAGACTTTGATCATGGTGAAAAAAAAATTCTGATAGCAAACATAAACAACAAATTCTATGCAACTGATAGGATTTGCACTCACGCTTATGCCGATCTTTCAACCGGATTCCTAAATGATGATGAAAACACTGTTACTTGTCCACTACACATGTCGAGGTTTAATCTACAAAGTGGGGTACCTGAGAATTTACCCGCCGAAGAACCTCTAAAAACTTATAATACCGAAGTCAGAGACGGTTGGGTTCACATCTTAATCTAGAAAATCCAATCACACAGTTTCGTTTTCATGTTCTACTTTTCTTGGCCTAATGGAATAAATTAATAATCCAATTATTATGGCCATAACGATGTAGTTTATAGGAGGAGTTAAAATCATTGAAACTGTTCCTATCTTTGGAATTACATACACTACTTTTCCAACATAGTTTTCCCCAAGAATTGGAAAATCAACGCCGGGAATAGAATATGGATTTGCATCACCCTTTGTCGTAACAACTTCTTTTCCAAAGAAAGTTCCAATTTCAGCTATCCTGTGAACAATTACTTTGGGCTTACCGTCTTCTGTTGTGGCTTCAGGCGCTCGAAAGACAATGATGTCTCCAACTTTAAGATTTTCATACTTAGTTTCAAAAGAGTTGTTCTTAATTATGACAATATCACCAATGTTTATTTTGGGAACCATACTCCCGCTTACTACGACGTAAAATGGGTTAAAAGACCCAAAGAATGTGTATATGGAAAGCAGGCCTCCCCCAACAATAATGGCAACGCCTATCAAACTATATATCGTGTTTCTTTTCATTTTAGATATATTCCTGTAATCTGTCAGAATGACCATTAAAACTTATTGATCGGTATTGATGACATTAAAAAATATATCTAGCAAATTTGGTTTACTTGTTATGAATAATAAAGAACATAACCAAGTTGCAAGAGAAGAATCTATCAAGAACAAAGAAAATTGTCATAAACTACTTTTATTGTCTCAAAAAGTTCGTTACGTTGGCATGATAAATAATTTTGGTAAAACAATTTCAGGACAGTTACGTCCTGGTCTTGTTCCCTTGCTCAATGTTGAGCAGGCAATCAATGAACATTTCATTGAGGCAACTAGGAACCAGCTCAGGAAAGCTTTTGATTCAACATTAGGATCCACATTGTATACTCTTACAGTAAATGAAAAGGTGATAACACTAACTTTTCCGTTGCAATCAGGTGGATACTATTACGTGACTTTGGACAATGATATCAGAAAAGATGATCTAGCAAACCTGATAGATTCGCTGACTCAAAAAATTAAGACCTTTTCGAGCTAGAAATCGGCCTATTTTGCAAATGCCTTTAGTCTTTTCTTAAATTCGACATCTTTCAAAATCGAAGGATGGGCAGGATCTGCCAGTATGATTTCATACCATATGTTCTTACCGTCCTTGTATAGAAAATAAGAGCCGATTACCTCCATATTCGGATATTTCTCGTTTACCCTCCTTTCGGCAACACGTTTCATGCTATCTGTCTGTTTTATTCTAACAACACCCAAATGCTTTGGTCTTCTTCCGGATGTGGGGCGTTGTTTTCTCATACCGCCTCTTCCGACCTTCGTACGGATTACGATAATTCCTTGTTTTGCCTTATATCCTAATTTATGGGCTCTATCCAATCTACTAGGTCGCTCAATTCTATGTATGGTCGGTTCCTTTCTCCATGCCATGGCTTTGTTTTTTAGTTCCTCAGAGTTGGTTTTCCACATTTTTGTCCACATTTCAGCCATATACTGATGCATATTACAGATAACTCCAGTTAAGACCTTAATATCAGTATTTTGCTAGCCAAAGATTGTGCATCTGGCGATGCACAATTAATGGAGGCTTCATCTATTCGTCAGTAATGTCTGGATTACTTTTTCTGCAATGACAGTTGAAGCGAGCTCCTGTGCTTCTTTGGTCTGCGCAGCAATATGAGGACTACAAATGATATTTGGAAGCTCTAATAGCTCTCTATTGGTTGGCGGTTCGATTTCAAAGACATCAAGCGCCGCACCGGCAATTTTATTTTCACTTAGTGCAACAAATAATGACTTTTCGTCTACTATTTCGCCCCTGGATGTATTAATCAAGAAAGAAGTAGGTTTCATATATGATAATGTCTCTGAATTTATTAGATGCTTGGTTTTTTCAGTCAAAGGCACATGACAAGTTACAAAATCTGAATTTTCAAGTAAGGTCTTCAAATCAGTTTTTATCATACTTACTTCTCTAATGTAGTCTTGATTGATGGGAAAAATATCATACCCTATCAAGTTCATACGAAGACATTTTGCAATTCGTCCAATGTTTCTACCAATATTTCCTACTCCTATTATTCCCAGATACTTTCCTCTCAACTCGCTACCAACAAGCTCTTTTTTTAGCCATTTACCATTCTTCAATCCATCACTGGCTTTTGGGATGCTCCTAGACAAAGCTATCATATGACCAATTACCAATTCTGATACTGCATTCATTGCGGCCTCAGCGGCATTTAGAACCTTGATTCC
>JARBAW010000065.1 GCA_029237505.1 Nitrososphaerales archaeon | reverse complement strand
TTGCCTCGTTCATTGTTTCATCAAGATACGGCCGTTCGGCTGTGTTCGGACAGGCTTACCTCGCCCTGGGGATTGGATTTGCAGCATATACGATTGGTGAGATTATTTATAACTTTCAAACAACGGTTCTAAGAATAGATGCCTATCCTTCAATAGCAGATATCTTCTTTTTTGCCCAATATCCCTTTATCATTTTTCATCTGATACGCAACATCAAGTTTTTCAAACGAAAAATTACTGCAGTGACAAAGATTTGGTTGGCAGCTATTCCAGTGGCTTTAGTATTACTATACTCGTATTTTACGTTCAATCAAGTTGGATATAGTTTATTTGATTATTATTATGGATTACCATTCGTAGCAGCATCTGCAACCTCTCTTTCCTTTGCTGTTCTTGGCATGCAAGTTTTTCGACAGAGTTTACTTGCCTCTGTCTGGTCTCTTCTAGCAGTTGGGATTTTCTTAAATACCTTTGGTGATATCAATTATTACCATCTTGAAATATTTGGACTTTATACGAGAACTCATTTTGTAAATGTCTTGTGGTTCATAGCTCCTTTGATAATTACCTATTCTCTCTACAGACACTATAAAATAATCTGATTTGATTTGATCGAGCTATATTATTGACATTCCGTGATTATGTGATATTAGAAAAAGTATCGTTGCCCTGCTGGTAGATTCATTTGATAATTACATATTAACTGCCTTCTCAACTAGCCATATTTTTTCAAATACAGAAATATGTGACTCTACAATGGTATCTTTGTTAGTAATTAGCCCATAAAACACAGTATTATTATCAACAATTCCGGATGTCGGTTTTCTGTCTAATATGGCGACATATTTTTCTTCAAAGATAAATACAAGTGAATTTGAACTCAGGGGCCTGTCAAAAAAACTGACTAGAATGTTCCTGTTATCAGTATATGATATAAGATTTTCAAGACTGGTTTGATTAATTGGAAGTAGAATATTAATTTGCATTGGATAAACAATTGCCCTCTGTTGAATCTCGTCAAGTATTACCCTCACTTTTTCATCACCTAACCAATACTTGTCATAAAATAAAATTTTGATTTGTTTTGATCTTTGGACAAAATCTTCTAGTTTATCAATAAATTTTTGATAGCCAATAATGTGCTCAGAATATTCACTTCGTTTATCACCAATTAGTTCGTCCTCAGACAAATTTTTTAAGCGATCCATCTCATCCTTTTCCAGAAACGTATTAATTTTTTTAGCTTCAAGTATATTCTTTATCCGATCAAACCAATAAATACCAATTCCTAGAAACAAATAGCCCAATGCATATACAATAGACCATAACCATTCAAATTTTTCTATTAGTGATTCACTTATTATGGAAAAATATGTATAACCCACATCACCAATTACTAGTAGAATAAGCGCTACCGTAATAAACATCCAATGGAAAATAAAATGATCTTTTTTTTCCAAATTTAAGAGTATTACCAAAGCAGGAATCAGCATTAAAGCATCAAATGTATAATAAAGAGAATTTACAAGAAAGTCTAGTTCAGAGGATAAATTAATACTAAAATTGTAAGCAGAAGAAAATATGAGGTATAAGGGAAAAATAGCTACGGATGAGCCTAAAATAATGGAAAGAGGGTTAAGTCCCTTTCTAATTATCAATGAAAATAGGGATGAAAGTAGAAAATACGAAAAAAATAAATTTGCTAGCAAGTATGGAACATCCGCTACAGAAGGATAAGGGATATTGATTTGCAAAAAATATTGCTGGTAGAAGTAAAGTATTTCTCCTATAAGGAAACAAAATGTTCCTAGCAATAATGAACCAAATTTACGTGTTTCTGACTTTTCTAATTTAGTATATAATAATAATTTCACTATCACCATAAGAGACGCAGCTAGAATAACTACCCCCGGTAAACCATTTAGCAGTAAAAAGTCAGAATGAAGATACGGTGTGACAATATAATAAAACAAAATAAAGATACACGATGGGAATATTATTGGCTGCAAAGTATATCTGGTCTGAGTTTTCATTCGATGACATATTTCTTCAGATACAATCAACTCCCCCATCATAGTATAGCTTCTCCCATCATAGTATCGCTTCTCCTTTGTATTCTCCTCTATCTTTGAGCCGTTCAAGTCTTTTTAGTACAAAGGCTGCGGTTTCACTAACTGCAACGCCTTTATCTCCCAGCATTTTTATCAGCGTTTCTTTACTATCATGGTCTCGCAACAAACCTAAGGCTTCTATAGCTTCGTGTTTTACAAGGTCACTCCTATCGTTTAATATGGAGTTGATCAGGTCTGGAATCTTTGCTCTCATATTGTGCAGGCCAATTTGAAATGCAGCCTCATGCCTCACGATTCCATTGTCGTCATTATTTAGAACCCAAACCATCAAGTCTGCTATTTCATTGTAAATAGGGTCATCTTTGCCAACTGCTTCAGTTATTTCAGCTGCAAGCCAAACACAATCCCATCGTATGGACTCATCCCTTTCATTTCCATTTTTTAATACTTGTACAACTTTGTCAAGCCTCTGCCTGGGTGGTAGGTTCCTCATATTATATTCGTCAAAGACAAATTCCATTTAACTTGTTATGATCACCTCCTTTTTCTTTTCTTTAATCTTTTCTACCGTTTTCTCTTTCCTCTGTTCCGCTTTAGTACTGATGTAAATACCGGCCATGCTTATACCACCACCCAACAATGCCAAGATTAGGTTACCGGGCAGTGAAAACGCTATCCCAAAAGGAACGATGGCTAACTGGATTATGACAGTAAGAACTAGAGAGGATGATGTTATTATTGAAGTCATTGATGTGCCTATGCGTTTCATACTCACATTGTAGAGTGTAAATGCTGCTAACGCTATAAACGAGAATCCTATCATGTAAAGCCAATCAATAATGGGTAGTTGCGGTGGAAAGAATGTGTATTGGATTGCATTAATGACCAGACCTGAAATAAGCATAATCCATCCACTCACTTCCGTGGGGTTATATCTGACAATCAGCTTTGCAAATAATATTATGGCAAGTGCATTGCACATGGCAGACAATATGGCTTGCAGGTCTCCTATTTGAAACTGCACACCACTTGCAGACACATTGCTAGCTGCTGATATTGTAAACCCAACAATTGCGATACCAATACCCAATAGCTGAAGCTTTAGCATACGCTCAGCCAGAAATACAACTGCCAACAATACAATGAAAACATCCTCTGCTGGTATGGTAAGCAGCATCGTCTTGCCAGCACCTATCTTATCTACACTGTCAAACCAAAGGAAATCTGCTGCCGTGAATAACGCTGCACCAGCAAGTAGGATTTTCCAACCATTGCCCTTGAATATTGTAAACTTTTTTCTGAATACGTAACCATTAATGATCAGAACCATAGCGCCTGCGATGGGCATGCTACCTGCTGCAACCGCTAAAGCCGGAATAGAAGCAATAACATAAAGCAGCTCCACCATTACTGCTTCTATTGAAAAAGCTGCTGTACTAATTACAGCTACCCAGCCATTTATTGTTACGCCCACAGGTTATACAAGCTGGAGAGAACAGTTTAGGTTTATTAACATGTATGTTTGACTAATAAAAAACAGTTGATATTTTTAATATCATATTTTTTTTCACTGTCTAATGTTACCCCGATTGGTCTTTAACAGAATTAATACAAGCCCCTCTCAAATGGATTCAAGATACTTATTCTCCGATAAGTGATCATACGATCAGTATACTTTCGTATTAAACGAGAGACTTGGCAAGCTCTCAAACTCTTCGAATGTCAGTATCCGTGACAATATCGGTTCTAAATGGAGATTTGCTTAGGACAGTAAAGTTGCAAGCTTCAAGCTTTAAAGTTTTCTCCACATGTAACATGAGTTTGGAATGTTGGAGGGGGGAGGGCAATTCATTAATAAATGAGCAGTTTAAAACATCATAAATCTTCAGAGTGCGAACAATAAATTCCTCAAAAAAGTTTGCAAGTTGTATCGGTACCTTATTTGTAGTATCATTTCTATTTTCTAGTACCTATCCTATATCCATGAGTTCCTATGCAGATGAAATAAGTAAAGAAGGAACAGAGGAAGAAAAAAATTGCGTTAATTATGATAGTCAAAAAAAACTTATCCATATATTTTGCAAATCTGTGCACCTTGGTGAAGTTGCGAAACAAATTAGTGATGAGAGCGTACTCGGATCGCAAGGAACTGCTTACAACATTGACAATAAGAGCAGAATAAATATCACTAGTGAGGAGCTCGCCAATACATGGATACTAAATGCCGGATTAAGCATTGAAAAAGGGGCAACTCTATTAATAGATTCTTCTGACACATTTTGGCTAAAGATCTTATCAACACCCACTACTCAGAACAAGAATTTATCGTTCATTAATAAAGAAGTGCAAACAAACACATCAAGTTCACCAGAGGATATGGTTACTCAGGATGAAGCAAATTCGTTTATGGGTAGCAAATTATTAGAAGCAAACAAGACAAATAAGCCAATCATAACAGTAAGCAAAAACAACGATGATAATCCAAATGGCATACACGTGCATGGTTCCATGATTATAGATTCTGTTAAAATAACATCATGGGATCCGGAAGTAAACGATGTCATCAAATTCAGACTAGGAAAAAGACAGGGAGAGGAGAATACCAAATCAGAGTATGATACGATAGAACCCAGAGCATTCATAAGAATATCTCGGGATGCTACTGGCACAACAAATATTACTAATTCTGAAATTGCATATTTGGGATATTCCTGCAGCAAGTGTTCAGGAATTAGTTATTACGGAGGGATAGGGAGTATCATAGAAGGTAATAATATACACCATCTCCTAAAGGGATACTATTCAAATGGAATGGGAAATACCATTATTGAAAATAACGTATTTCATGACAACTACCTATATGGTATTGATCCACATACCGGCAGTCATGATATGATTATAAAGAACAACATAGTATACAATAATAATATGTCAGGTATTATATGCTCAAAACATTGCTACAATATTCTGATCGAAGGAAACAAAGTGTATGAAAATAAACATGGTGGGATCAATTTTAGTATAGACATGCAAAATTCTACTGCGAAAAATAATTATGTTCGAGGTACGGATTCTTGTATATCCTCAAATAGAGGATCAAGCCACAACTTGATCTTCAATAATACGCTATTTAACTGCAAAATTGCAATAGAATTTTCGGATACATTTGCGAACATAATATCAAATAATAATATTTCCAATTCAGATACTGGTATATGGCTTTATAACGCAAGCGATAAAATTTACAATAATAGTATTACTAGTACACGAGAAAATATAGTGATCGGAAATCAAACAATTAGGAATCCAAAATGAGTAGGTACCAAATTCTAATACCGATTGGCTCAATTATTACAGAAATTGATGTATGATGAATGTTCCCACAAAATCTAAACTCATTGATTCAGACGGCGCGATCCTGCTTATTATTGGATCCACATTTTCTATGATCGGTTTTGTCTATTATTATGATTTTCATATTAGTTCGATTAACAGTTTGAACAGCGATATCGCATTTCCGGCTCCCTATCTTGGGATAATACCCGTTATTTTTCTTGCAAGTGGTTCGTTCTTTATTGTTTTTTTTCTAGTTCTGTGGTTTAGAAATAGATCTGGAGTATGATGATTATGCAATTCGCCTTTAATTTTCAACCATATCTGTGGTCGGGCAACCAAGGCTGATAACAAATTTTAAAGTTCGTTTAAGATTTGTCATCTTGTACCACATATTTGTTTAGAAAAGATAGGGTTCGTTGTCATACATCTAAATTCTACTGGGGCATAATTCTCTCCCAAGTGGCTTGCGAAATCACGTCCAACCCCAGCTGTAAACGTGTATTTCGTTTGTAATCAGTTTGCTTCTACGTTGTGCTTAATTGATTCACCTGCTCTCTTTCCTTATTTTACTGCACTCTGAAATAGCAAGATGGATCCAAGCGGTCATTTCAAGTTGTTCTTCTGCCAAGTAATTTGTTAATGAATGCATATCATGTTTAGAAAATTTCATTATTGCTTTTCTGGCCTGTCTTTCAAGTTTTCTTCTCCTAACTTTCCTGTTTTCGATTCTATATAGCGGAGGAGTTTTCAGATAATGATAGCTTTCGGCTATGAATAGTATTTCAGAAATATTAGATGTCATTTTTCCGATCTATCGCCCATCCCTGTAATTAGCCGCCGCATCCTCCACCACCGCATCCCCCGCCTCCACAACAACCACCGCCGCCACCGTCTCCATAACCACTTATTGAACCGCATCCAGCAATTCCAATACTTCCAATCCGCCTTTCATTTTTATTGTTCTTATCTTCTCGAAACACAGCTACGACTGCCATAATACCAAAGACATTGTAAAATAGGGGAGCGTAATTGTCCAAGCAGATATACCAAAATATGGTAATATGGAATAGGATTATTATTCCTACTATTGCGCTTCCTTTGGTAATCCAATCGGTAACTTTCTTTTTGTTAATTTGTATGGCTGCAATGACATTGATAACAATAAAGGATATTTCAATCAATATTGCTCCGACTAGTGCATGAAACATATTTTGCTGGAACTGCCATACAAGAAACGCTGGTATGAGAAAGGAAAGGGATGTGTATGTAATAGCCAATATAGTTTTCCAATTATTTCCCTCTTCAATTGTAGTAATCGTTGTCGCGCTTTTTTTTACCTTCCATATTTCTGGTAACAGTCCAAAGCACTTTTCGTACTCCTTGTAAAAAAATTCAGTGCTTTGTTTTTTTTTAAATGGGAAAAGGGGGTCTATTCCATAGAGTGAATCGACATTGGGTTCATGATGAATATACTCGCCTACTAGTATATCACAGAATTTTTTGTATTCACTGGTGAACAAAATGAATGTGTGCCATACTTCATCCACCAGGTCACTTACCATCTCTACTTTCTTGTCT
>JARBAW010000064.1 GCA_029237505.1 Nitrososphaerales archaeon | reverse complement strand
TTACTAAATACGGGTAGAGAAGGCAAATTAGAACTAACACTTAGGAAGGATTCATCTATTAGTAATCTTATGTAGGCGTATCAGACAATACATTTCTCTTGCCAGTTTGAACAATTAGGCCTGTTAGTAACTCGATTTTTTCTCTGCAGTACGTACCATTGTATATGATACAGAATTGAAAAACTTACAGTCTACATGATATCAATTATAATAATTTTAGGAAATTCTCTTATTATTTGCCTGCGAGTCATATTCACTATTCCTCGCAACCTATACCATCCCCATCAGAATCAAAACCATGCGGGTCAGGCAATAGTACCTTGAAATTCCTAAAGGGGATGTCAGCGCAGATTAATTTGGCCGAATATATAGTAATACAAATCTCTGGATAGGAAGAATCACAGCTTTCACTAGAATTAGAATCAGATTTAAAAGTCCGTATTTGAGTCTCATTTGCCATTAATTGGGGCTCGGTCTGATTATGATTTTGCTCAACCTGTTTGAGCTCCTGTTGTTCCTGTTCCTCTAGCGGCACATCGGTAGCAATTTGTTTCGTATCATTCGTTCTGCTAGTGTTCGAAGTCGATGCAACTTTACTTTTATTCAACATATTTTGATTCACAAATTCTTTAGCTTCGTCTTCTGTAAACTTTCCTGTTCTTAATAGCTCATTAATTAAGTTGTTTCCAGTCACTTCTTTGGAAGTCAATGTATCTGAAGTTGATTGTTCTCCGTCCTTTTGTTTTTGTTCCTGCTCCTGAAGATTTTCATCCACCGGAGACTTGCTTTCAGTAATATTTTGAATGACGCCCTCCTGTCGACTTATCTCTTGTGTATTTTGTGTATGATCATTCACATATTTTTCCTTAAAGTAATTTGTATTATTAAAGCAATGCACTATTTCATAATCCCCCAACTTCTCTCCAACCTTGTTAGCCAAATCTATACAGTCTCTCACATCTTCCTTTGCGTTTTTGTATACCGTAGAATTCTTGAATTTGTTGTAGTCTACTTTGTCGTCGTCTTTGTCTCCGTTTCTAATGTCTTTTACCATTTCCCTCATACTTTTATAATCTTCCCAAATCTCCTCGACTGCGAACGCCCGAATACTGGTCACTGTAATGGAAAAAACAAAAAGGGTAATCACAAAATAAGGATAGTGAATTTTTAGCATCATTAGTATTTCCTTTGTTTATGAACAACACTATGACAAATAAGGATTTACTGCCCTTAATGGGAAGCCGCTATTACTGACGCCGAATTTTCATTTCTTTTATTACACTTTATTGCATTTGAAGATCTCCTTTTATACTATATCCTATCTCAATAAGTCATGGCTAGAGTAGAGATAAAGTGTAATGAAAATGGGCCAGAATTGGTCGTGGTTGACGGAAAAGTTTTCGCTGCCATGTGTAGATGTGGCGCATCCAATAGCAAGCCTTATTGTGACGGAACTCATGCAAAAATAGGATTTAAGGCAGAAGCGAAAGATATTGTGGTAGTAGAACAATAGTTATTCAGCCGAATCAGTCCAGAATTTTTTTACTGGCCAATCTATTATCGGAATTTCGTGCAAGCAGTTCTTGGACCAATAGACTGCAAGTGTAGAATTGCAGTTTGTACAAATCGATCATAATATCATCTATTACATTCTTTTTCGAAAAGGCTTTTAAATTTTCGAGTTCATTCATTTTTGTTTGCTCAAGTTGGATATAAAATTGACAACTCAATAGCAAACCCTTTCTACATAATCGCTGAGCAAAACTGAACCATTTGAAGATACATAGAGATCGAATATATTCAATATTATTAGACAACTTGTTCTGGTGGCATTTGCATAGGTTTATTCCTTAACGGATCACTAAAGGTAGTAATATTACTAGAATTAGAGTTTGTGACCTGGCAAGATTCATTATTAACGCAAGTTGTTGTATTACAGTTGCCGTTACTACATATGGTAATAACCTTTGTTTACATTTGTCCATGGGATCTCCAAATCGGCAAAATGCCTAATATCAGTATGGTACTGAGTAAGTAGAAAAAAACAATATACTTGGTTTTATGACGATGGCATCTTTAATTATATTCCGAAAGTCTCGATTCTAAGACACACGTCCCAAATCTTGGATTTTTATCATGAATTTATTCCTGCATTCAGGGCAAATCAAAAATGCACTGGCATGTGACCCACCTATCTTGGCTTCATACTCTATGGCCGACAGAGAAATTGGATTTGGATAATCACAATACATACATAGAATCGTCATTGAGTTAATACGATTTATAATTTTCTCACTGTCTCTGGTCTCCGACATGTTATATCAACTATTTTAATCCACAAAATCTTATTACAAATGAAACGAATTTTTTACATATTATATTAAGGTTGGACATTCATAACATTACTATTAAAAGTTATACCTCTCACTGCTTTATATTATCCAAGGTCTTGAAAACAGATTGTAGAAAAAATATTCCGAATATTCTTTGCGTTTGTCCTATTAAGAAATATGTTACAATATACAAAATGAACTTGTTAATTATGCTCATGCTTTTCATGATTATTGTTTTATGTTTCCCAGTACTGTTAATTCCAAGTCCATTTTCTAGCCATGCAATATTATTTGAAAATGGTACATTTACCAATGAAAATTTTACAAAAAATTTTACAACATCAGCCAACCAAACTATAAACACAAATGGTACGATTAACGATTTTCTCGAGAATTTACCTAGTGATAACACGATTTTGGCGGAATCAGTATATCAAAAGCAATAGCAAAGTAAATTAAATTTTGACTGAATTTACTGCAGGCACTGGAAAGGATTCTTGTTATCAGTAAACTATATTTTTCAGGTCATTTTGATAAATAATAAGAACATGATACCACGCAGAACCATTGTACGGTCAGTTTGATCTTGCATTATTGTTAGAAGAGAAGATGAATTAGAAACTTTAAAAAATAGAAATAGTATATTCAAGGGATGGGGACGGGCAAAAAAATTGATGTTTTTGAAGAGTTATTGATTGAAGACAACAAAATATTGAAAGGTCTCGAAGCTGCTAAACAAAATCATAAAAAGATACTAGATATTTTCGCCAGACGCGTTACCTTGTATAAAGAGTGTGCTGATAAGCAAGATGATTCAATGGTAAAAGCAATTATTGATGCGAAAAAATCGGTAATAATGAGTGACATGGGCCTCTTAAGTACACAGTATGAAATTCAATCAGATATTTTGAAAATTATTTCTCGGATTGTCGTTCTTGAGAGAAAACTTTCTCAAATACAAGGCCAAGGATCTTCAAAATAAGCTTATCATTCTCGTCCTTTATTAGTTCGACATAGTTCATTTCGCTGATTTCACCTAATGTGCATATCAAAGAAATAACCATAACTATTGCAATAAATCACTCTAAGACTTTCAATGGATTTTTGTTGTATGCTATATCTTCCGGAAGAAAACCAGACTATATTTCTTCCTGAAGGAGAGTTATCTTGAACTTACTGCATGAGCAATATGGCCTGTTACAACAAGTACGTTTGCCGGAACTATGATCCTGGATCTTATGACCACAGCCAAGACAGATTTCGCTCCATTCCATACTTTATTATTGACAAATTACTTTATTACTCTTTAAGATTTGAGAGAATAATTCAGTGAAATATAAATGCATTATTGGACCGCGTATTCCGGCATTTTCTCAAATATCGAGGGGCGTGGAGTTCTGTATCTTTCTTCTCGACTACTTATATAAAACCACCCATCAGTTGTTACGCTCTAAACACATGCAACTGATGGGACCGGTTGGTTGTTTTCTTGTTCATCATTCAGCCGAGCCCTATCAGTTGCTTTACGAACTATTTTAAATTTATTGGTACAAGTACTAAATTAACAATATCTGATTGCCCAAGTTGATCACATTAATCCTTTTTAAGGTTAAAAATAAAAAAGTGCATTTTTGTCAAGATAATGATGTGATTCGTTACTAAATAACTCCATACTGAAATCTAGAATATGTTCTTGTTCAGTTACCATTTTATCAAAAATACTTGATAACTAAAGAAATCCAAAAGCCATATGTAAGCCTTGAAGACAGCTAATCTCTTGTTTCCATCTTTATCTTATTATTTATCATTCCAGAAACCTCTATTAGTAACATATTGTCTTTCGGCATCATAAATATTCTTGTACAGATTTTCATCATCTACATAATTGCGCAATATACGCGCAGCTGTTTCGACACCGATTCCATATCCTGACAGTACTGTTATAGCCTTCTTACCAAAATTGTTTATCAACGAAGCAGTTTTCCAAGCCCTCTCAAATTTGTGATTTTGTTCAGAATTGATTTCAGACCCCTTTAACTTACTCAAAATTATTTTGGTGAGTTCATAATCAGAAGAAAAGGTAGTCGTAATGAGTTTCGATCCACATTTCTTGCAAGATATAGATTCCGATATCTCCCGGGTTTCAACCAGTCTTTCCCATTTACCACAACGAATGCATATCAATCGATGCTTGGTCTTTTCAAGTCTTTCTTTGATGAGTTCTAAAACTCCACGTTCAATACTCAACGGTGAGGATGAAGATTTACTATGATGCTCGATGATGTTGTTGGCCAACGGTGAAAATGCTGACAAGTCAAGCCAATGAATTGATATTTCCTTGCTCCTTATCTTTTGTAGTATCTCTTGTGTTGATTGTACATCGAATTTATCATGAATCAACTCTCTTAGTGATTCTTTGCTTATTGGAGTTTTTGAATATCTGTCATAAATAAATCGAGCCATTCGCTTATCGTATATGGCATTCTTATCCACAAGACCAAATCTCTTAGATACAGTCCATACTCTCCAATTCAAATTATATGTATTAGTTAGAGATGTGATTAGTATTGTTTCAACGTCATATTCATCAAAAAGAATTTTTTCAATATTTACCTTAGATAATCTGACAGAAGAAGTTAATAGAATTCTATATGGATCTGATTTTGTTTCTACCATATGTCCGACATATGATGCTAAAAATGTTGAAAAAAGCGATGATAGTGTGTTATTTATTTTGGTACCAAAAGTTGAATGAATTACAAGCGCATTTTTTGAAAGCACATTTTCTATAACTATATTTTTGGAATCTGGAACGACGGGAATTTTCTGTAGCGTGTTTTTTATATCTGATTCAAGCTTCAGATTATTGTCTGCAAGAGCCTTGTTTCTGAGTTCACCAACTTGTGCAGCAGTTTCATAATCTACCGGAATCATTTCACCGACCCAGTGAGGTATATTAATTGGAGAACCAAAAACCTGTTCTACATTTACCTGAAGTTTGTTTTCATCCACACTAACAATTCTCCATTGAGTGCCTTTTAGAATAAAGACGTTACCTCTTTCCCCAAATTCGCCTATAAACTGTTGATCTAAGGTTCCTATTCGTTTCTTCCTAATTACGTCAATTACCTCAAACTTTACTATATTGGGTATCGTTGAAATATTTTCAAAATAGTACTTGTATGATTTTATTCTTCTAGCATAAGTCTGAGTCTTAGGATCATATTTAATAATTCTAAAACTATCTAACAAGACCGCACATTGCTCTACGTCCGAAAAGGGAAGTTCTTTAAATGGAAACGCTCCTGTAATGATTTGGTATACCTCACTTAAGTTCTTTGGTTCTGATGTAGACATCACAAACCCTACTAAATGATGTGCCACTACATCTAGTGAGTTTGTATGAGAATTTTGTATTTCTATTGACTTGTTTTTCATTCTGTTGATTATAGACAAGCATTCTAACTCATCATCCCCACTATTTGCTATAATAAGACCTTTGGCAGATTTGTAGTTTGCATGTCTGCTCCTACCAATCCTCTGCACTAGTTTCGAAACCTGTTTTGATGAGCCATAGTGAATCACAAGCTCTACGGAACCGATATCTAAGCCCAACTCTAATGAAGAGGTACACACAACGATACCGTCAAGACCCTGCCTGAGTTTTTCTTCAGTTTCTTCACGTGTTTCTCTTGAAAGTGATCCGTGGTGAACTTCAATTGGTATTTTGTTTTGATTCCTTATTGTAGTTCCAATGTACTCAGCCTCATCTCTTGTATTTGTGAAAAGTAACACGGATCCAGTAATTTTGTTATCTCTTAAATAATCGAATACAAACTTGGCCGCATTACTTATCGAACCTTTCAAATATTTTACATCGATATCATAATTTCTAATACTATTGTCCACTAGAATGGAACATTTTCTGTTAGTTCCGCTAATAAAATTTGCAGCGTCCCTTAAATTTCCGATTGTCGCTGACAAACCTATTCTGACGAGATTGTGTGAACTCAAAGCTTGCAACCGCTCGAGACTGACCGTTAGGTGAGTTCCTCTTTCGTTCCCAATTAACTCATGAACTTCATCTATTATTACCCATCTTAATTGCTTCAAGAATGTCTTGAATTTCTCTTGTGTAAGGATTATTCCGAGCGATTCTGGTGTAGTTATAAGGATATGCGGAGGTTTTTTTATCATTTTCTGCTTTGCTGCTCTAGACGTATCACCATGTCTTATCTGAGCATCAAGATTTCTCCTTTTTGCATAATCAATTATTCTTCGATGAACGTCATTATTCAATGCTCTTAGCGGTGTGATATACAATACAAGAATTGCATTATCATGCACAAAATCGATACTTTTTACTTTCTCGCTATCGAGGATAGAAAGTATGGGAATCAAGGAAGCTTCCGTCTTGCCAGATCCTGTCGGAGCAACCAGTAGGCAATTTTGTTTTCTGGAAATAGCTGGATAAGAAATTTTTTGAATTTTTGTGAGATTTTGAAATCCTTCTTGCCTGAAGGATTCTAAGATCTTTTCATCAAAGACGTTCATTCAACTTCTTGATTTTTCTGCTTCGGGATCCTGACTTGATTTGACGTTCATTTTCTCATATAGTATAGTTACGAATAGTCCTGCGATAAACAGGCCGACTGCGATTTGAACCAGTGTATCAAAGTTCATTGATAATTATTCTAAACATACGTTTCTCATTTATAAATCGATTGAATATTCCGGAATTTTTGGTCACCATGAAACCCTCTCATCATATAAGATAGTTGAACGATATGGTACCTGACATTGATAAACAGCTCATCTATAACTCTGCCTCTACACCATGGACATCCACCTCAGTATCTGCTTGCGCGGATGAAAAAACTTGCTTTTTCAATTTCGAAAATAATCATTGAAGATCAGGGAACAGGTGAGTTTTTGAAGAGATTGGCAGACCCTTTATGGTTTCAATCATTTGGATGCGTTCTAGGATTTGACTGGCACTCTTCTGGATTGACAACAGTTGTAACAGGTGTCCTGCAACGCTCTGTTAACCTTGCGGATCACGGAATAATGATTGCTGGTGGTAAAGGTAGAAAGTCAATATCTACAAGGAGCCAAATTCCAAATTTGGCAACGGTTGCAAATATGAATGGTAAGAAAATATCAGATCTTGTCTATGCTGATAAAATGACGGCAAAAATTGACAATTCGGCTGTCCAGGATGGATATGATCTCTATCATCATGCAATATTCTTTGATAATAATGGCGATTGGGCCATAATACAACAAGGGATGAATTCTGACATCAAGATGGCAAGGAGGTATCATTGGATTTCTGATAGGATTTATACCTCATTCCTTTCTGAACCTCATTCAGGAATTATTTGTGATAAGGTACATCATCATGTGCTTGACATGACTGCACATGACTCGACGGAAACTCAAAAAACTACAATTGATCTTGTAAATGGAAATCCTAACAATCTTATCTCATCTATAAAGAAATTACAAATACCAACTTCCAAAACGATGGAGGATTGGATGTTTGATCAAAAGTTTGTGCGTAAAACGAATTTGAGTTATGAAATGCCAAGACATCTTAATTGGAAGACTGTCAAGAAAATATATGATATTCAACCAAGAAATTATGATGAATTTGTTACTATAGACGGAGTAGGTCCTTCTTTAATTAGGGCTCTTGCTCTTATTTCCCAATTAATTTATGGTTCAAAGACTTCGTGGCAGGATCCGGTACAATTTAGTTTCGCACACGGAGGTAAAGATGGCGTCCCTTTCCCAATTAATAGAAATACCTTTGACAGATCGATCAGGTTTTTAAAGGGGGCAATCGAAGGAGGAGAAATATCCTGGGAAGAAAAAAGAACTGCATTAAAGAGATTATCATCCAATCTAAGGCTAATACTTCCAGGATATGGTCAATGAAATTACGGTTATTTTGCATTTTGGAATACGAGCCATTCCCTTTAGAACATTCAATATTTAAGTCCGAGATTTTCTCTATTGGATTAATAGCTTGTCTTTCTACGAAAGGCTCAGAAAAATAGAGAGCTTTGTACTTCTTTGGTTTAGGGCAATAAGAATAAAATTTATTCTTGCATCAATTATAGCAGTAAGCAATGGCATTGCTATAAGTTATTGGAAAACTGGAACAATTGATCCAGGATATGCACTACTAACTTATTTTGGAATAATGTGTTTGCATATTAGCGTTGATCTGCTGAATGATTATTCTGATTTTAAGAGAGGGATTGATACCAACACAAATAGAACAAGGTATAGTGGCGGGACTGGTGTCATACCTGAAAATCTAATTAACCCAAATATTATTTATTTTGCTGGCGTCATATTTTTGATCTTGGGAGGTTTAACAGGATTGTATTTTGTTACTATCAAAGGTATTGTAATATTAATACTCTTATCTTTTGCAATTATTTCCATTTATTTTTACTCTACGAACATTGTAAATGCTGGTCTGGGAGAGCTTTTTGTAGCAATCAAAGGTTGCATGATAGTAATGGGAACGTATTATATCCAGAGCGATACAATCGATTTAACTTCTGTCTTTGTTGGAATTATTGTTGGACTTTTATCATCTGTAGTCCTCTTGGTAACATCATTTCCCGATTATGACGCTGATAAGAAAGGTGGAAGGAGAACTCTGGTAATTCTCTCTGGTAGGGAAAATTCAGTCAAGATTTTTATTGCTATTATTACGGTAACATATGGGATGATTAGTGGAGCAGCTATTTTGAATATTATTCCTATATTTTCAACCATAGGTCTATTGTCAATACCATTTGCGGTCAAGGCAATTAGCAAATTAAGGAGATTTAATGATACTTCTCAGCTAGTCTCATGCATGGCAAATTCAATACTGTACTCCAGGACATGCGGATTATTACTCGCAATAAGTTTTATCATATGAGAACCTCTTATGTTCCTGTTCCTGATAACTTCAATCCTAAATGACCATGATCAAACTATAAATACAATCATATCTCAGCTGAGTGGTAAAAATTGATAAGATCTAATGAATCGGACTTTAAGGCTGAGCTAGATATGTTGCTAAAAACTAATAGACTTGGAAAAATAGTACATGTATTTGATGAGCTGGACTCAACACAGGATTACGTTAATAAGTTACCAGTTAAGGAATCAGTGAATGGTACCATAGTCATTGCAAAAAGGCAAAAAATGGGAATAGGTCGAATTGGAAGAAGTTGGGTCTCTCCGAAGGGAGGTTTATGGATGTCAATTATTTTTAGACCTGGATTTAGTGTGAATAATGTAATATTTACTCAGTTCATGGGCGCTGTGGCAGTAGCTGAAGCTATAATGGACGTTACCAAAATTAGATGTACCTTAAAATGGCCAAATGATGTACTGATTGATGGAAAAAAAGTTTGTGGAATTCTAGTAGATGTAAACCTACAAGGCAACAATAAAGTAATTGTCATGGGTATAGGACTGAACGCAAATATAGAGGCTTCTTCGGTTAACGAAAATTTGACTGATAATTCTATTAGGGCGACTTCTCTCCGTAAAGAATTTGGAAATGAAGTTGATCTTGTACGACTAACAAAAGCCATTGTTGATAGATTAGAGTATTATTATTACGAGCTGCTAAGCACTGGAAAAACGTTAGAAATATTAGATTTATGGAAAAAAAATTCTGACACTGTTGGAAAACAAGCCACAGTATTTGACGGCAATGAAACGGTTGCAGGGCAAGTTATTGATATTGAACAGGATGGGTCATTGTTAATGAAGTTAAGCGACGGATCAATTAAGAGTGTAACTTACTATAGTAATGTAAACTTCCGTTGATTTAGCTGACTTCAAAATCTACTGAGCTAGTTTTTCAATAAGCGCACCATCGAGCATCGATTGCAATCTCAAAAACGTGATGTTTCTCATGTTCTACGTCCGGAATGTTCTACGGTTAACTCTTTTTCTTGATCATTATCTCTAACGTATTTTTTACAATGACAGGCGTCAGTCTCTGCGATACGAAAGACGCATCTATACTTCTTATGCATGTCCATCCAATGCCAACTTACATCATGTCCGCAGATACAATTTGTCATTTTAAAGAAATCTAGAATTTGTATCTTATTCATCTCTGTCAATTATCTTAGTCTTTTTGATTTATTATTGTCAATTCTTAAAGGGTTCTATCATTAACTGTTATTCTAATCCGAGAGCTGAGAATTAGTTAGGATGATTATTTTTTGATTTGGTAACTTAACTTAATAAGCATCGTATAAACTAAATACACAGAGCGAGTTGGCAAGGATAATGACTCCTCCAAGTTTTGGCAGTGGATCAATGCATATTCTGAAACTAAGATTTACAAAGAGCTCTGCCTACCATAAAATAATCATTAATGTCGTTCAGATACTAAAGCAGGTCTGCAAACAATGTGAAAAAAAGATACCAGCATTTGCATTGCAACCCATTCAGGATGCAGCACAAGAGCTGGACATAATCTGTCGACAAAGGAGTAAAGGTTTGGCGTTGACTCAGAAGGACAATCTCATCATGATCCATGCGGATAATACACGGACCTTTGGAAACAGGTATGCGCTGGAAATTGATCCAGATGGATCCAGTATTGACGTTGCCGTAGCAGGTTCTAGTAGATTAAACGATTTATTCATTGATGTTTCTAAAAGCGGGAACGTAATACTGAGTTACAAAGGCCTCGCAAAGAAACCTCTCGATGGAACAGCGAAAGCGATCGAATTACAACTTTCTATAATCCCATCAACTGAAATACATGCCAATTACATGTACTATTACACGATTCGCAAGGATTATTTAAAAAAGACAGAATTGAATTCATTGAGAAAATTAGAATTCAAGATTAGCCATCTGTCACTTTCTCCAGTTCCCTATGTAAAAACCGACGAAGGCCGAATCTGTAAAATTTTGACAAGTGAATTCAAAAAGATGTTTGGAGTCAAATTGCTAAAGACACCCGTGATAACAGACAGCCGGGACATACTGGACCTGAAAAACATCTCTAGTTCATATCGCAAGTTGCGTCCATATATTGAGGGCCGCTGTTCCTACGAAGAAGGACTCAAAAATGGCGACCTTCGTCACGTATCAAAAAAGTCGTTGCTTGGTAAGATCCTGGATCAATGTCACGCTGGGAAAATGAACTTACCCAGGGTTGTAATAGTCAGGATAAATGAGTTGGTTGGATATGGGTTGCTAGCCGGACAATACATTTCACCTGGGACGATCATAGGTGAATATAGTGGAGCGATTGTAAAGGTGGTTCCGATAGTGAATAATGAGACGACAGATAACACATATTTTGCTCCATATTCTACTGACGAAGTTCCTGGTAGCGAAATGTTTGTCATAGATGCAAAAATGGCTGGAAATCCTACCAGATTTATTAATCATTCAGATGTTAATTCAAATGCCACATGGGTGCCAGTCTTTGACAGTAAAAAATTTCGTTTAATAGTTGTGGCTACAAAAGCCATCCCGAAATACAAACAGATTCTTTTAAAGTATCGTCCCAGTTACTGGTCAAATACACACATCTCAAAACCCATACCTACTTCCTAATGTTCTATTAAACTGCGATAACCAGTTCAATAAGCATTCGATAATTTGTAAATTAGATAACTTTGGCCATCTTTGGTATTAATAACTCCTTTGCCAATCGCGTGTATGATAACTTTCGACGTCGGACCATCTCTTAATGATAGTACCGATCGATTCGCATCGGCTTGAATTGAAGACAATCATCAGTCCTACGAAGATTCTTGTTATCCAGATGCCCAGATAATAAAAGTGCTGCTGCGCTTACACTTGAGTCCCCTTGAAGTTTTGGATCATCCAATTTGATATTTTTTATTTCATCACTCGTTGGAAGTGTGACTTAGGAGTTCGGATCCCTTAAGTCATCTGCATTGTATTTTTCAAAATCTATTTTATGTTCTTCCAAAACTTCATCAAATTCTTTTTCCTTTTCTTCAAAAGTTGGTTTAACAGACAATCTCCAAAGATTAAATATTGATAAGATTCATAGATAATAATATACATCAAACTATATATGCTTGTTCCAGAGTTTAACTGCTTTTATATTATGTCATCTGATTATGAGTAACGAAACTAGCGAACACCATTTGATAATTAGCCGATGGGAATCATAGAATTCTATCAGTCCCACCGGTGCACTTATTAATATTTTTTATTTACTAAAGGTTAGTACGACAATTCCCCTTGTAGTCATTGATGGGATGTGAACTCCAATTCAGTCCCATCAATGTTCTGATATTATCTAGTGTTACCCAATCAATTTTACAATGATCTCTGATACCATCAGTTTTACTTTCCTATTGTTCAACTGAATTTGTTATCTTTTAGTTTTGAGGCTCACCGGTTTTCTTAATTCCCACGTTCGCTTTATTATTATAGTTTGTTTACTAGAGGGTTAGTACTACATTCCAATGTAGTCATTGATGGGACGTGATCTCCAGTTCCGTCCCATCAGTAACTTGAAGTCGATGCTTTAAGTAACTGCCGGTAGGTAAAGCCACATTGATTGTCAAAAACGAATTATTATTCCAAATATTTTGATATTTTGATTATATGTTTCAGAAAATTTGAGAAATGATAGAACAACATCTCACCAGCTAGGTTAATAATAACAATCTCTCATAATACACATGACTGGAGATCACGGAGTGGTAGCAAGATGAGAGCTTACAGTGCCTTTGGGTAAAATAGTTTCAATTGTAGACGATGAGCCGGATA
>JARBAW010000063.1 GCA_029237505.1 Nitrososphaerales archaeon | reverse complement strand
TGATGTAAGTAATCCTCCACAGGGTGACGATTCTCCGCCAGTAGATCCTGAACAGGAGATTTGTGGAGATGGTCAGGATAATGATGGAAATGGTCAGATAGATGAAAACTGTGATGTAAATGATAGTGCATTTGTCAGCCAGTCAAGTGACAACGTTGGTGTACAGGATGACAAAAATTCAGACGATGAAAAAAAAAACTCTGACAAATTTGGGGTAACCAAAATTTATCCAACAAAGAAAAATGGTGAGCAATGGTATCTAACTTCCAATCCCAATACTGACTCCAGGTTCTCACCACAGACTACGATGACAAAAAATTCAGATGGTTCATTTAAAATAAAATCAACCAAGGTAAGAATGGGTGTATTTACTTCTTCTGGATTTCATCCCGAGGAAATCAAGACATTGAACCATAACAAGATTGCTCTAGCTGGCTATATGCAATCGCCAAATGACTGGAAAGACGTAGAAATCACGGGATATGTCAAGCTTAACAGCGGAGATAACGATAATTTTGTGTGGTATGCAAGAGGAGCAAGGCACACTGGTTACGGCTCACCTCCAGGATGCGAAGGTGTTGCTTACAAAGGCGACTTATTTTTTGACGGTTCAACCAGATTCTCAAAAGAACAATGGCATTCTGGCGGTTACGTCTTTGGAGAATTTGGAAAAAATATTGGACCCATCAAGGGAAAGTGGGTTGGCCTTAAAGTAATCATGTACAATATTGTCCAGGATGACAAGACAGCTGTAAAACTCGAACTATGGGTGGACGAGAAGAACGATAATGATTGGATAAAGGCTGCAGAAAGAGTTGATAATGGTGGATGGGGAAATACAGGAAGTGAATGCGGAGGCAAAACCGATCAAATAATCACATGGGGTGGACCAATAGCGTCCTTTAGATGGGATGGTGCCACCGACGTAGACATAAAGAAATTTAGTGTTAGGGAAATTGCACCTCACATCTAGATTACCCTTTCTTGTCAGAGTTATCATGTATGTTGCAATAACAAAATTAATAAGAAAAACATACGCGATATCTATTGAAGTTATATTAATGGCGTTATCACCTAAATTAGAATTTGCTAGGACTGGTGTATTTGAATGACCTTGCAAGAACAAGCATCCAGATACTCAGAGGTTGAAAAAAGTAAATGGATAGCAAGGGTACTTATGGTCCTAGCTGTGGGATGTGTTTTAGCAGCTAAGGTATATTTTACAATTTCTCTTGTAGATCCATTCGTCGGTATTTACAGTTTGTTAACTAGTTTTGTCCTCTTGTGTATTCTGACCCTTTCATATTTCAAATATAAAGATCCATATTTAGGTGCAAAAAATGTTGACGTTTCAAACGGTCCTTTAATAAGTATAGTAGTACCGGCAAAGAACGAAGAGAAGAATATTCGAAATTGTGTTCAATCTTGTTTGAATCAAACTTACATGAATAAAGAGATTATTGTAGTAAACGATGGAAGTACAGATAAGACTGGAGAAGTTCTTGATGAAATGCGTAAAGAAAACCGAACAACTAATTTTCGCATTTTGCATCTTTCAAAAAGTGTAGGAAAGAAAAAGGCGGTTGAAGCAGCGAGTGAAATTGCTCGTGGAGAAATTTATGCATTCATGGATAGTGATTGTGATATGGCCTTTGACGCTGTCGAGAAGGCCGCTAAGATATTTCACAATGATAGAAAATTAGGTGCATTGACATGTCATGGAAGAGTTAGAGATGCACAACGCGGAAATACAATTGAAAAATTTCAACAAGTTTACATTGATATATCATGCAGATCAATAAAGGCAGCCGAGAGCTCCTTTAAATCAGTAACGTGTTGTTCTGGGTCACTCAGCTTTTATCGGAGAGTTGCCATTCAAGATTTTATTCACGAATGGGCTAATGACAGATTTTTGGGAATTGATTTTAAGTTCTGCACGGATAGGAGAATGACAGCTCATATTTTGGGTACTCGAACTAAACCTGATTCTACGATTGATAAAAAACAACATGAACATATGCCCATCCTGCAAACGGGTGACGATGATATTGAGACAATGAAAAAATCTTTAGATCCTGATATTGAATTTTCTGACCGTCCGATAAAATGGAATGTAGAATATTCAAATAGCATCAAGGTTAACGTCGGTGTGCCAACAACATTTGAGTCTCTAGCAAAACAACAAATAAGGTGGAGAAAGAGCTTTATTCGAAGTCTTTTTGCAACTGGGGG
The DNA here is from genome assembly GCA_029237505.1 of Nitrososphaerales archaeon. GTDB lineage: Archaea > Thermoproteota > Nitrososphaeria > Nitrososphaerales > Nitrososphaeraceae > TA-21. The sequence continues at coordinate 1,247 of JARBAW010000063.1, read as the reverse complement.
AATTTATTGGAAAAGACCTTCTTTTATTGCACTATTATACTATATTCAAATTGCGATGAAGCTTGTCAGGCCGTATATTCTGTTCTATACAATCGCAATTTTGCCTATGAAAGGCGATTTTGCATCGGTGCTATTTTGGATAGCGGGCGTAATGTTTACTGGGATGATATATGCAGTGGAGTATAGATTAAGAAACCCAGATGACGGATTGTGGTTATATAGACCACCTTTTACGTTTATTACCACTTTTGTATATACATGGTTTCTAATTTATTCGGCATTAACTATTAGAAACAAGAGCTGGAGATAAAAGATAATGATTTTCATTTCAGATACCCTCATCAGAGTTGACAAGTGATTCTCGGTTTTGGCATATCTCAGTGCAATTCTTGTTACATTCATAATGATTATGGGGTTTTCAGTAATCATGATGAAATTTACTGGATATTGGCCGTGCAAGATTGGTGAAGTATTTCAGGTCAAGAATATTAGCTGCGACAATAGTCTCGCACAGAATATCAAAGTCATCTTAAACTCAAGTGGCGTTACATTGCCTTTTGATCTTCCACTACTATCTCTTCAAAATATCTCACAACAGTAATTTCAGATATCTTTGGTATTCTAATGCGCTTGCCCCTAACCATATCTAAGATCATTGCTGGAAAATTGGCACCTGCAAGTGTAGTGAAAATAGTACCACCGCCCAACCTTGGATTTACCTCAACTAATTTGAGAGTACCATCATTAGATTCCTTCATCTGAATGCAACACGGTCCTTTAATTTTTAGATATTTTGCAATCGATTTACAGGTCTCAGATATTTTTTCATCTGCAACTATTTTTCCAACAGTAGAGATTCCGGCCTTTGTTTGAACCCTAATTCTAGGAACAGCAATTATTGGATCCCCTTCCAAATCTGAAAGAACATCTATAGTATATTCCGTTCCTGGTAAATATTCTTGAAAAATTAATTCATCTTGTTTTGACAAACTGTATTTCAAATCCAGGGCATTTTCAATTTTGGTAATCCCTTTACTTCCCTTTCCGTACCGGGGTTTTGCGATTAGTGGAAATCCACTTATCTCTTTTGAATTCAATGTAGTTAGAGGTAAATCAAATTTTTTCGAAAGATGACGATATGTCTTCATCTTGTCTCTGCAAATTTCCATTGTATTTTCGTCACTCACAACAGGTAATGCTCCCAACTTCAATAACTTCCGCTTATTCTTGCTATAATGATAAATGTC
>JARBAW010000062.1 GCA_029237505.1 Nitrososphaerales archaeon | reverse complement strand
TTTTCCATGTGTTTAATATGCCAATCTTTCATGGGAAAATTATTTCGAGTCAAAAGAATCAATAATATTTGTATGTAGGGTTATATAATATATTATTATTTTCTTGGTGAAAAACCCGAGAAAAATCGTAAAGAATGGTTATTATATTAGTGATCCATTTCGCCAATATTTATTTAATTAAGTCAAATAAATAAAACTTGATTTTCTAAATTCTCGTTTTAACATTTTTACTAATGTAGATAACATTAAATATCAATCAAAACGAGCGCCAGAAGTTATCAAGTCATTTTTTAAGTCGCATTTTTGTAAAGCTTGAATTCATTCATGATTCTCAAGACAGTTTAGGAAAATTAGCATTTCTATTCCTATTCCAATCAGTAAATCATTCAATACTTGCTTTGATAATACGTACTTTAATATCCATCGCTCTGCAAATAATTATGAAATATTGGGTACTAAGGGGCACTTGATTGCAACTAGATTTTTTTCTTCCAATGCATCAAGCTATGACAAAATTGTTAGGTTAACGACATTTTACCGGGATTCATCATGGAAAAGGGAAATGATGCGATTCATGGATGGCAAAAATAAACAGGTCCTTGATTTGGCATGCGGAACGGGTATCCTGTCTTCATTTATTCATAATGGATCTTCCAGTGCCAAGATATTTGGTGCGGATTTAACATATGAATATCTAAAATTGGCCAAAAATAGACAATCTTATGCACTACTGACAAATTCTCTAGCTGAATTTCTTCCATATAGAGATGAAAGCTTTGACGTTATAGTTTCCTCTTACCTCGTCAAGTATGCAGAGTTATCCACTATGGTAAGGGAACATTGGAGAGTCCTGAGAAAAGGTGGGAAAATAATAATTCATGATTTTACATATCCTAATGCAAGAATAATGAAATTACTATGGCATTTCTATTTTCAAATCCTGAACGAACTGGGAAAGGTAATCCGCCCATGGAAAGATGTGTTTTCTAACCTTGATAAGTTAATACAACAAAATCCCTGGGTTAACAATCTTGTCAAGGAACTTGACATAGTGGGATTCACATACATCTCTAAAAAGTATTACACATGCGGCACTTCGGCTATAGTTTATGCGAAAAAGTAAATGAAAGATAAAATAGCTCGCATCAATGAATGGTTTGTTCCACAATTTGGTCCTATTAGGTTTCGAGTCTTTGTTGGAATGTTGTTCCTACCCTACACTGGAATGTGTGTTTCATTTACAATCATTGGTTCATTACTTTCTCCTGCAACATTATCTTGGGACAGGATAGTTGCAATAGGCATTATTTATTTTACCGCTCTAGGAATTTCCGCCCATGCTGCAGATAGCATGGGGTCCAAAAATAAGCCATGGGGGAATCATTTTTCCAACAAAGAACTATTGATAATGGTTGTCTGTGGATTAGTTATCGCATATGGCATTGGAACGTATTACATCGTTTTTTACGTTCCCTTGTTACTCCCAATAGCAATCTTGGAAGGCTTTTTCTTGATTGCATATAATTATGAAATATGGAAAGGTTTTTTTCATAATAATGTCTGGTTTGCCATTTCTTGGGGAAGTTTGCCACTACTTGCAGGATATATCATGCAAACAAATTCACTATCATTCATTGCAATATTGTCTTCTGTGGCAGCATTTCTTGTCTCCTATGTTGAAATTAAACTTTCAAGAAAGTATAAACAAACAAAACAAAATGAAGAGTTGCAAAGCAAACACCTAGAATTAAAGCTAAAAATAGTAAGCATAACCACTATTTTGTTCTCCATAACGCTCCTATTTTTTAAGGTATTCCAGATCACTTTTTAATTTTCAATTTTATTATCATTGTGATGAGGAGAACATACCGCGTCAAGAGCAATCATGGTTTAACAATAAATGATGTCATTAAACTCGAGATAATCTCTAAGAAGAAATTTGATCTCGCGCAGAGTGTACTTTTAATTGATTTAGGAAATACGCAAATTCTTTTAGAGGTAATGCATAGGACTGCTGCAAAAATAAGGGTCATTGAGCAAAGTGAACAAAAAAATATAATTGCAAGAAAATCAAGCATAATTTCTTCAACAAATCACATTTTGGCATTTGCAGAATCAAGAATATACTCAAAGAGAATACCATCTCCGATGCTATCCGAAATTCGAGAATGCAAAAAAGGAATTGGTAAGTTAATACTTTACCATAAATTAGAGATATTTAAGAAAATAACAGAAATAGGATATACCGAAGGTGTACATATTTTCAAGAAATATTCGCTATATCACAACGGAAATGTGATTTGTAGAATAAACGAAATTTTTCCCTTCAAAATAAATAATGAAACAACGAAACTACGTTGATTCATCTGAAATTTTGTAGTTTTGCATGGAAAATAGTTTAAGTAGATGTTGCCATGCAAGAAAGACACAATGAATTCAAGATTGGCTTTGATTTTTGTTCCAGCCCTCGTAATATCATTTCTGATAGGGGGACTTACTGTAATGCCAGCTTCAATGGTCACATATGGACAAGAAAGTGGGAATAGCGATGAGATTCAAGCCCAGAGTATGAATATGACGAACATGAACTTGTCGGCAGCTGCCACAATACCTTCACTTTCAACACCAGGAGAGAAGAATTTTTACGTGTTTACTTCAGAAATTGAGGATGTTGACGAGGATAAACTTAAGGTAGCAGGAGATGCATTTTCAGTCCACACTCTTGTTGCAAATAAGGGCGACAAAGTAACAGTTCATTTCTACGATGTTGATCCAGTAAAGGAAGAAAGACATTCATTTACAATAGGTGATCCATACAAGGTAAACATTGATGTTGGATTTGCAGAGAGTAGCAATACAACTTTTACAGCCGACAATACCGGAGTATTTCCTTTCTATTGCGTATACCATCAACCAGTTATGACAGGACAACTAGTTGTCCTTCCATAATTTTTTTTCTATAAATTATCGATACTATTTTTATAACCGTTCCTATAGATCGTAAGAATATTTGCTTAGACTATAATATCTGAAAAAATAATATAATACGAAGAATTAGAGTCATTGCGATAGTGACGACACTAAATTGAGTGTGTCCTGATAATACTAGATTTCAATTACTTTCATCGTGAAAATCAAAAACTTGCGGATTTAATTTTATTGAAATGACCATAGTACACTTGAAAATGAAGTTCAATTAGTAGCAGAACTGTTCAATTTCAATGAAATCTCAAAACAGAAATTCAACCTCAATCACAAAAACAGAATTCAATTCATAAATACAATCCTGCCGCAATAATAATGCGTTGAAACCCAAAACGAATTCAGTAGAATTAGATGATATCCTAAAATTCGATCTCATAGTAATAGGTAGTGGAGCAGGTCTTGAAGTAGCCAGTGCCGCAGCGCAGAGTGGACTGAAAGTTGCAGTTGTAGAAAAAAACAGGATGGGTGGAACCTGTCTTAATAGAGGTTGCATCCCATCAAAGCTCTTGCTGCACAGCGCAGACGTTGTTGAAATAATAAAATCCGCAAATCTTTTTGGTATAAATGTTGAGAAATTCTCTATTGATTTTCAGAAAATAGTTGAGAGAGTAACTAGCATAATTGATTCAGACTCAAGTGACATTAGACAGTCGCTGGACAATACAGAAAATCCGAAACTGTTCTCGTCAGAGTGCAAGTTTGTTGGTGATAAGATCGTATTAGTAAGCGACCAGAAAATATCTGCCAATAGAATTCTAATTGCTGCGGGAACTAGACCTAGAGTCCCTAATATCAAAGGTTTGAGCAGTACAAATTACATCACCAGTGATGAGGCTCTTCGACTTCGTGAGCAACCAAAAGTCCTAACAATTATTGGTGGAGGATACATAGCTGCTGAACTTGGTCATTT
>JARBAW010000007.1 GCA_029237505.1 Nitrososphaerales archaeon | reverse complement strand
TGTATCGATGAACCTACGCCATAATTGGACCAAACAGTGTTAAGATTATTATCAACTGCTTTCGAAGATGGGAATCCATTTTGACTACTTGGTGCAGATGCTGTTGCTTGCGAAGCCTGACTATTGATACAGGATTCCGATATGCTCTTGTATCCGTAAATCTTAAATTCACTGACACTAATCCAGCTGCTCTGTGTGTTCCCGCTGACCATAAGTCTCACATACCTACCGGTTTGAGATTGAAGATTATACTTTTGTTCTATTAATGATGTACCATCACTTTTACCGGAGAAAGCATTGGTAAATGTTTTACCATCCTTTGAAATTGATATTATAAAAGTATTAACACGTTCATTTCCCCTATGCCAGTTGATACCAACTGTACATATTTCGTTCTCTTGTCCTAGATCGATCTGAATCCATGATCCAAGACCCAGGTTGGACCACCTTGTATTAAGATTCTGATCAATCGCATAAGATGGTAGATTAACTGAATCAGATCCACTCGCAGTGATCCCGCTGACGGGAACTTTTGAACATTTATTAGGAGTGGTAATAGGGCCAGATTGCCCATACATTTGAGAAGGCTGAACAAGAGGATTTGTGAAAATAAGAATAATGAAAGCAGCTATTGAAATACCAATTTTCAATTTAATGCTACCTGTATCTCCAGATGAGGCAAGTTTATGTAAAGTTCCTTTCAATATGGCATTTATCCGCTTTCTCAATTATATTATATCACAAAATAACCACTAGAAAAATCTAACCCAAATAGATGACCGAATAATAGCATGAATGTTGACAATGTGATCTGTGTGAGATACCATGCGCCGATTAGTACCACCTAACTATTTAAACGGTTTGTCAGATAATATGGTTTATCCAGGTAAGCTTGTTCATAACATTGTGCTCAATCCCGTTTAAATATTAGTCGGGCCTAATTAGGCTGTCCTAAATGAAGCTTCAAATGGATGAGAATTCGATTGAGAATGATATTTTGTTGATTCACGAAATTTCAGATGTGATGGCTTTTCGCATTATTACATCTATTAGAGACAGTCCTAAGGCCGCGTCCCAGATAAGTCTTGAAAATAGCCTTCCTCTCAGCTCTACTTATAAAAAAATCAAAAAACTCCAAAAATATGGAGTTGTAAGAATTCATAGATCTGAGATCGATGAAAGTGGCAAAAGGGTACTGTTTTATAAAAGCAATATAGCTAACTTTGAATTTAGAATTGAAAAAGGAGCACATCGTATTTTATAGATTTTCTAACAACCAACCAGAACTATCATTATCTATATACAAAAGGTTGTAGAGTGGATAAACTATCATTGTGGGACTCAATTTTTTCTTCACACAGTTTCGTTTCTATTCTAAGGAATAGTATAAGTATAGCTGATCAATTGTAATTCAATTTCAAGATAATTTTTAGAAATCCTGCCCGGCTTACTTTAGTACCGCGGGCCCACGAGATACATGCCGGGTAGGATGGAATTTGATGACTCGTGCCCTTTCCATAGATGAGTGACTTAGATGCCGTTTGGCTTGACTCCAGACTTTAGCCTTTAGCCAACTCGATATAGAGTTGTGTAATATTTATTCTACATACATGATTCTCATATTGGAAAAAGAAACAACTGTTTAAATACAGTAGAGATATTCAAGTCGAGAATTATCTATATCGTTTAATCTAAATTTAACTGTTCCTCTTATGCAATATACAATTTAATATTAAAATATCTTATTTTTAGAATTTGTGAATTACTTTTTTGAGGAACAGTTAAAAATAATAAATCTATTTGGCTTCTTTTATAACTCCAATTAGTGTTATATCCATCTAATTCTTCATCGATGACCATAGTCTGTAAACCTGTTTTCAAAAAAAATCATTTTAATTTGCAATTAAGTAATGCAACTATATTCAATGAACCAGAACTAATTTGCCGGTTGTTGGGAATCCCCTTTGGACATTGTTTCTGTCCTAATAGAAGTCAACGATTGGTCGATTTGGTACATCGCCAGTTTGTCTCTTCCAATTAGCTCAAATTTTTGAAGTATAGTCTCAAACAAGGTTTCTTCTTCAATCTGTTCATTTACAAACCATTGCAAAAATAAATATGTAGCACGATCCTTTTCTTTCTCAGCAATCCCTACCAGATTATTAATGAGTTTTGTAACTGTCTGTTCGTTTTTCAAACCTGCTTGGAAAGTAGCTTCTAAAGAATCAAAATTACCTTGAGGCTTTTCTGTTGCAGGTATAATCGCTTCTGCACCTGCATTATTAAGATAGTGGACGAATTTCAAGACATGCATATTCTCCTCCGCTGCTTGTTCAAAAAAGAAGGTTGAACTACCACCATATCCAATTCTTTCACACCAAGATCCGATTGCAACATATGCCTGAGTTGCTGATGATTCATAAGAAATTTGATCATTAATTGCCTTTGCAAGTTCGGAAGATATTCTCATTATAACAATCTATACGTTCTCATATATGTATATTTTTGGACCTGATGATGTTTTTGAGAAATAGAAAAATGGTGAAAATATCCATAGTTCAAACAAGTGTTGATCATAAAGATATGCTAATTTCAGATCTAGTTACTAGATCCCAGTCATATTAGATATTTTTTGTTTTATCTCACTAACGGGTGTCTGTATGTCTGCTTTATTTTTGATTTCTGATTTCAATGGTGAGATCATGTTCAATATCTCTTCGGCCGAACTTTTCATCGTTTGATTAAGCATGGGCATGGAGTCTTTAACTAGAGACTCAGCTCTCGATATAAAACCACTTGCATCCTGATATTCAACTATTTCAATAATTTTTCCATCCCGCACACCACCTTCATATTCTGTATTTGCAACGTCGAACAACCAGGAGGCTACTATTAGATTAAGTGTACTATTTTCTTGCGGTACGATTAGTTTAATCGCATCGTTTAACATCTGATTTGACTTTTCGGTTTCCTTAGTAAATTGAGTTGCGTCTAATTTTTCCGCATTTTCGGATAACGCATTTAATGAAGTATATAAGGTATGATTAAGATTACTGTCTACGGTAACAAGCGGAGCTTCTATGAAATCATATATTTCAATTATGGGATGTAGGATATGTGCCTGAGTCAAAGTATTATTTCCGTCCTCTTTGTTCAAAATTGCTTGTTCAAGGTGACCTTTCATCTGTTCTATATTGTACACATATTCTATCTGGTTTGGCATTTGACCCCAGATTAGATCAAATGTTGAAAATAGGATTCCCATAAACACGAAGCTGCCAACACAAGAGAGGATAATTGGATCACATCTTGTAATGTCTGAGTTAAAGTTTCTCAATGATGAACAACTATGGTAAGATCAGACTAATTTAAGGATTATTCAGTTTCTCAATTTATAGAATGAAATTTAGATGGTTTTAATCATTTTCAATAATTGCCTTATCTTATTGTAAAGTAAATTATAATCAATGGGATATCTATGTCACATGATATTTACCGATCATAGGACCGGCAAGTGATTTAATATTTAGCACTTATTAGGGAAGAGTAGAATTACTGATAATCGATTTGTTTGTCAGACTCGAATTGACAAAGGGAACCAAATTATCTTCGCAACCAAAGCCGTCTCCATCAGAATCTAAACCAAAAGTATCCGGAGATAGCACTGTAAAATTTCCATAGGGGATGTCCGAACATGTCAAGTTAGCTGAATATGCGGTAACACAAAAATCTGGATACGAAGGGTCACAGGGATTACTCATATTACCAGCCGATCCGTTTCCATGCATCTGACTTGTATTTGTCTGACTGGCATTTTGAATCGATTGTAATTGTCGTGGCTGTGGTACGGTAGTATTGAGTTGACCACTTACATAATCAATAATTCCAAAACCAGAGCCAAAAAGTAAAGATACCATTAGCAATAAGAGGTACAATTTCATACTCATGTGTATTTTAGTATGGCCTTGATATTTAAGTGAACTGATAGTCTAAATTAATTTGTGACAAGTAATATTAGATAGTTTTTTGATAAATCGGCAATGTAAAAGTAAATGTCGCGCCTTTAGCACCTTTATTATTTTGTGCCCAAAACTTACCTCCGTGCATGTCCACAATCTTCTTGGAAATATACAGGCCTAATCCAGCACCAGAATCAGATCTCCTAGAAAACTTTTCAAATAAGCGTGGCATTATTTCTTCATTTATACCCGATCCTGTATCCTTTACTTCTATGGCAATTGATTCTTGAGTATCATGGTTTTCTTTATCATCTGATTGAATGGATAAATCATAGACCTTAATTGTAATAGTCCCATTTTTGGTAAAATCCAGTGCATTAGATAGAAGATTATTTATAACCTGCCCGATTTTTGATTCATCTGCATTTATTGATCTAGTATCCTCTTTTTTTGGTTCGAATATTATTTTTACATTTTTTCCCGAAGCGTCCCTTTCATGGTTGCCGACTGCCTTCTTTAATACTTCGTTCAAGTCAAAGTCCGTCTTAGACAATTCAAAGTTTTCACTATCAATTTTTGATACATCCAATAGGTCATTTGTTATTTTTTCAAGCCTCCTTGCATTTTTGAAAAGATTGTCAAAATAACCATCAAAATTTACCAGACTTGACCTAATGAATTCGGAATAACCTAAAACCGATTGTATAGGGGTTCTAAATTCATGGGCGGCTATGTCAATGAATTCCTTCTGCCCTTGATCTATTATTGCTAATTTTTCGGCCGTCTGTTCTAATTCCATCTTATGTTTTAGCACTTGTTTTCTCATTTCTTTGTGCCAATTTGTAACCCCATAGAAAACCCCAAAAGAGATTATACCTATTGTTATCATTGCTGCAATACCAAAATTTCTCTGCAGCAATACCAGATTCTCTACCGACGCCTCAGGTATGTGCGGCAGCGCTAAAATAATCGTAAGCAAGCGTTTACCATCTAATAGAACTGGTGAGTAGGCAACTGTGAGGTCCTGACCACTTGCCACAACATCAATCGAAAACGTCCTAGAGTTTAACAGGGCAGATCTAATCTGTTCTATCAGATTGTTTTCATTTTTAACATCGGTAACGAATTGATCGCTTAGGGATTTGGCAGTTGGATCCAATAAGTTAATTCCAAAATATTCCGGAGTTCCTTTTAGAATCATTAACCCATTTGAATTGACGAGCGAAATGTTGGCGTTGGTGAGTGGAGAAAGTTGATCTTCCAAAAGCTGTCCCAAAACATTAGGATTGATAGTGGCCAATACAACTCCCCTAAAAATTTTATTGACTTTATTATTTTCTGTCACTGTAGAGTTCTCGGTCCCCAAAATAGGATATATGATAAATATTTTGGGTCTAAGATCCACCCATTCCTGAGCATCTCCATAAACAGGTGCAAGTGTATTCCTGACTTCCTTGAAATATGCATATGATGCAATAGAAAATCCATTAAATCTCTCTTTTATCGTGTCATTCATTAAGGAACTTGACCAAATGCTGGTTCCATTACTATCAAACCAATAATACGAGTCCACTAAGTCTTCGGTTGAGTTTTGAGCCTTTGATAACAGTATTTTCGCCTGTCCTACATCCTGCTCTATCATGTTCGGAGATGAGGAAATCAACTCAAGGCTACCAATAACTATATTTAACTTGTTCACGGTAAGATGGGAAAGATCCGCTGCCTTGGCCAAAGCTGTATTCCTGATATTCTGTTCAGAAATATCTTGTATTTCATTTGAGTTTGTCACGTAGGATTGATATGTTAAAAATGAAAATATTATTGCTGCTAGTATGGTAACAGATAATATTATAATTACGACTAGCAAGATAGATGATTTCTCTTTTTGCAAGCTTTAAATTGTTATCGCTTGGCACGTTAGAGTAAACATATGATCAGAGTATCAATCAATTATATTGATTTGATCGAAAATATTCATTTTAATAATGAACAACACCATCCTTCGATGATTTCGATCATTATGCATTTACACTTGATATTCTCTTGATAATACTTCAAGTATATCCGAATTTTAAGGAAATCTCAAATTTTTGTTAACTGGAAATTTAGTAATGAAGAATTTGTGATTATTTATTACCCAAATCTAAAACGTTATCATTTTATCTATTGGTTTATTTTTTGGGAATTAGAATTTTAAAGTCCTTGATTTTAATGACAGTGACATTATCTGGAAGAACTTCAATTTTTGGTGCCTTGTCATCATCATCTAGCAGAACGTTTAGATCTTTGATTTTTATCTTATCACTGTTAACATTATCAACACCATCACCACCACTGGTAGTTTGAATATCTTCAAGCTTTGTCTTATCGTCGCCCACAATCTTGCCAATGTCCTCAGTATTTAATATCTTATCACCATCAATTTTTCCAAGATTAATGCCATCAATGTTCACAAGACTATCACAACTGCTGTCCTCACAACCACGTGCCCACACTTCTTGTGTAGAAAGAACCATTATTATCGTAATTGCAGATACTAAAGCCGGAAACAGAAACAATTCGACTTGGCTTTGTTTCAACGGCATGAACAATATTTTATAGTAATTATTTTATATATATACTTCTATCCAATCATAGACAGAGTTTATCTGCCTAATATTCTGACAGAATTCAAATAGTCTTCAAATATTATTTACTTGCTTGTACTACTCCCATTTGCGCTGAACGAGAATATGAAGTCTTGATATTGTTCCAACCAGCTTTTGTTAACAGATCAGCGTATTCTTCGGTTGTCCGTTCTCTCCCAGTGGCGACACACATCATATGTATGTCAAAAAGTTTGGAAAAATGAGACTTATCTGGTCCTGGAACCATATGCTCAGCAATGAAAACCGTTCCTTCATTATTCGATCGACGATGAATATTTGAAAGTATAGTTACACACTCATTATCGGACCAATCATGAAGAATCATTTTCATTATATAGGCATCTGCTTGTGGAACATCATTAAACATATTTCCTGTCAGGTAAGTGCATCTGTCTTGCACTCCCATTTTGGGTGCCCACAATATGTCATTATTGCTAATTACATTTTCCAACTCTAGTACAGTACCCTTTAGCTCAGGATACTTAACAAGTAGGCTACAAAGTAAGTGACCTTGGCCTCCCGCCACGTCGCATATGTGTTGTATTTTAGAAAAATCAAATCCTTCAAGAGCTTCTAATATCCAACCTGTCTGCATTCTAGAATAGCTACTCATAGCCTGGTTGAAAACTTCTCTATAAGACTCACTGCTTTCAGTATATTCGAATAACTTTCTTCCATACTCGCGGACAAATGCATTCTGTTTTCCTTCAATAATCATGGCAGGCAAATGTTTCCAAATAGAATAATGTTCAATACCTTCCTCTAACAAAGCTATACCTCGCAAAGTCCGTGGATGATCTTTTCGAAGCAATTCTCCTTGCTCAGTAATTGTAAAATTACGATCTAATCCTTCTCTAAGTAATTCAAGCGAACCAAGCGCTCTTAAAAGTCGGTAAGCCAACGAATAATCAAGACCCAACTGCTTTGCTATCTCCGACGCATTTTTAGGAACTGAATTTACACAATCAAATACACCCAGCTTTACTCCAGTATAAAGTATTTGACTTCTCCATCTCCCAAATATTATATCCAGTGCTTTTTCATTACCTGACATTTCGTTTTTCTCTAGTAATTTCACTAATATAGTTTTTTTCATAATCTTAGTAAGTTACTATAGTGGAGATTTAAGAAACTGATGGCAGAATATCGGTACCTACAATGATATCATTTTTGAAGAATTTTGATAATTCAACAAAAAAGATAATTATCCTATATATGTTATTGGTCATCAATAAACTAATTTGATTTGGCCTATTTGAATCGATTACTTTTTTTATACTTTCGCATGGTTTCAAGAAATACTGTTTAGCTATCATCAATCTGAATAGTTGATCTTGCACATGTGAGATCATATGAATGATATAATTACTTATTTATACACCTGGGAACTCTATATCGTCATGAAAGTTCAGGCATATGCAGCTCTTCAGCCGGGAGGAAAATTAGAAAATTTTGAGTATGAATTGGGTTCGCTGAAACCCGATGAAGTAGAGATAGACGTAGGGTATTGTGGAATTTGTCATAGTGACTTGCATATGCTTAAAAACGATTGGGGTTTTACACGATACCCGTTTGTGCCAGGACACGAGATCATTGGCAAAGTAACTGAGATTGGAAGTGCTGTAACCCATCTGCAATTAGGACAATATGTAGGATTAGGTTGGCGAGCACGATCCTGTCTGGTATGCGATCAGTGTTTGAGCGGTCATCATAACAGATGCCTTAAGGGTCAGGACGTCATAGTTGGCAGACATGGAGGTTATGCAAATAAGGTACGCTGTCAGGCATTATGGGCCTTTCCCTTGCCTAAGAACGTTAATGTTAAAAGTGCTGGTCCATTGTTTTGTGGAGGAATTACAGTATTTAACCCAATTATTCAAAATAATATCAAGTCTACAGATCATGTTGCTGTTGTCGGAATTGGCGGGTTAGGACATATGGCCATCAAATTTCTTGATTCTTGGGGATGTGAGGTTACTGCCATCTCTACTAATCCAGAAAAAGAGAGAGAGGCGCAAGAGTTTGGCGCCGACCATTTCATAAATACCAAGAGCGCCGACGCATTGAAACCATATTCAAATCGTTTTGACATGGTAATGGTCACTGCAAATGTAGATTTGAATTGGGATTCTTACATTAAGACACTGCGTCCGGGAGGAAGATTACATATTGTTGGAGCGGCTTCGCAAGTCAATGCAGCGATATTTCCATTAATTTCTGGTGAAAAATCAATCGGCGGTTCTCCTATCGGGGGACCTGCAGATATTCTAAAAATGCTGGATTTTTGCAATCGCCATGGAATTGAGCCTGTCATTGAAGAATTCCCGATTTCGGACGTTAATGAGGCAATCGCGCATCTTGCAGCAGGAAAAGCACGTTATAGAATTGTTCTGAGAAATAATTTCAAGTAGTCAGACTTTTTGCTCAGGCTTCTATGAGCCTACATTAATTCCAGATTGAAGTTTCACTTTATGGAAACATTTAGGAGCCATGCAGTGAATATATTAATTTTTTAAAACACTCACTCTTGCTTAAAGTAATTTTACATTTTAGTTTTTAGTTTTATTATCTGTTTGATTCTTTATAGTTATTCAAATCAATAAGAATTTTATCGCTAGTTATATTGATTTTAATATTTATCCCAAGGAGAGATTACATACGCTTGTCATTATTATCGTTCTCTCTTTTGTCTACCATGTTATCGGAACTGTCATCATCAGACAATTTCGCATCAATCTTTTTCTGTAATTCCTTATATCGTTCATACTTCTTGGTCCACTTTGAAAGAACAAACCATTGCCTTATTCCAATACCTAACCAAATAAGCGAAATTAGAAATGGAATTACGCGAGCAATCCCAAATGCAGGATTGAAACCAGGACCAAATCTCTCATGCATTCCTCCATCATGAAAGGGAAATGGCGGTCCAAGCAGAGCAAAAGTAAGTACGAAGGCTATTGGCGGGATAATCATAATGGTCAGGATCATTATGATAAACATCTTTTTTGTCCTGTTCAGCTGGAGAATTATCCCATCCATTATCTGAAACGGATTCTGTGTAGGTTGATTATCCTCCGTATTGGGATTTGGCGTCATTGAATAATTACTCTTTCCTCCATGCAATATAAAACTGTAATAGTAACTTTGTTACGCTCTGTCATGAGAAACCCAAATATCATTAACTTTTTTCCATCTCGCTTCTTGGAAACAAGGATTCATAGGGCTCTAAGATATCATTTAGTATCTCTCTGCCTTTGTCCGATGGCTTGTATTTTATTATTGTTTTATTTCCCCAAGCTTCTTCGACTCTAGTTATAACTCCCTTTTTTACCATGTCATCCAGGATTTCTTTATGTTTCACATTATTCAGGCCACAATAGCTCATGAGTTTGCTTTGATTAAGTTCACCATATTCGTAAAGTTTGAGAAGAATATCTTTTCTTATGTATATCCTGTCTCGATATTCATGCACCAATTTGACTCAAAGACTGTAAAGATAGCCGTATCAAAACTGAGACTGATATTAGCATTATTTTAATTGCGATTATGAAAATGGAATAAACAAAACAATTATCAAGTAAAGCCTTAATGAGATACACTGGATCACGATAGTGAAACAAGCAAATATCAACATTTAGTTATATTTGCCTGATATATTAGCAAGGCAGAGATTTCAAGTAGATTCGGCACACTTTGCTCTGTATCTTGTCTTTCTTAACAACCAATGTACTCAAGTAACTATGATACGTGTCATAGGTAAATAATGGATAAAAATAGTTATTCACATTCCTTATCCATGGCAATAGTAAAAAAAATTGCAAATAGGAAAGTAGTCTTGCCGGCTATCATAATAGGTGCTGCGGCTTTGTTTTTAGTAACCATCTATGCTGTCTCACCTCTAGGACAATTGTCGGCACAACAAATGGCGATGAACGGCAACATGTCAAAACATGATAGTATGCCCAAAATAAACGGCTCGATAAATGTGGGTCAGGAAATCAAGAATTTCTTTAATGAAAATACAAAGATACCTTTCAATACTGCAGCTGAAACTGCATTAAGTCAAGTTCCTAACGGAAAGATATTGGAAGGTCATTTGGGGATAACGCAAGGATATCTAACATACACATTCTTTGTAGTAGAACCTACCAATCAAACAGGACACAAAGTAATTGTGGATGCTGGAAATGGTAAAGTACTCCACTCATCAGAAGGATTCCCAATGGGTTCATTTGAATCGTGGAGGCAACATAGGGAAGGGCAATGGCAGGGACTTCACGGACCAGGCAAGCCGATGTTTGGAGGTTGGCATGGACCGTTCGTTCAATAAAAAATATGGAAACGACACTAGAGTAATTTAAATCTCAACAACACTTTTATCGAAACTTTTTTTCCTTTTGTGGACTGGTCGATTCACTGGTCAATGTTTAGAGCAACTCATATGTTCCTGCTTACAAATAATGCCCTAAAATGATTGTAAGAATCGGATTTTTACCTTCAATCATTATTGGTATTGAAAATCTAAGTAGAGTTGTTGTTGCTTATTGCTCTGTATCTTCTTCCTCTTCTTCTATCTCTTCCTGTTCGGCATCCTGTAGTTCATGGACTTCATCTTTGATTTCCTCATTTTCAAATTCCTTCTTTTCACTTTCAGATTCCTCTGTCATTATTAGAATCTGGTA
>JARBAW010000061.1 GCA_029237505.1 Nitrososphaerales archaeon | reverse complement strand
CTTGCAATTCTTGATCTAGAATATCACTATCATCGGATTTCTGGATCAATTCCTGTGTAATGATATTCATGAGCTATTAAGATTCATGACGTTTGTCAACGGTATTTATAAATTTGTCTGCAGAAGGTCTCTGATTTTAATGAGAGAATGAATGCAAGATGAATACAAGATAATTATATCAAACTATAGGATTAGGCAAGTGAAACTTGAAGTCGATCCTAAACATACCTCCCAGAGAAGCTCTGGGTGGAGACATATTTACCGTAAAACAGAGGAGACTTGCAATTCAAATGCCTGCGATGTGGTTTAGAACTCAATGCCGACCTGCATGCAGCGAGGAATATCGCCCAGATTGGTATATCTATGCTGGGCAGATTGTTTCTTGTCGATCAGCCAAACGTAACGAACAAAGGAACGGCGATTACAGGCTGCCTGGCTTTGACCGGAAGTAGTTGACTCTACAAGACATGAAAAAAGTGAAGATTTTATAGCCGATAGCGACATCATGTAAATAATTTGTTAAGCATTGCAGGCAGCACCAATGCATTGGAAAAAGTAATCCATGGAGAAGAATTATCTTTCAATGATGGTATGGAATTAATGAAAAATGAAAACGTCTTCAACTTGGGAGCTGTCGCTAATTCGATAAAAAAAAACCTGACTGGTAATAATATAACTTTTGTTGCTTCGTACTACCTGAACTATACAAATGTTTGTGCTGCGAGCTGTCCTCTTTGTGCATTTTATAGAAAGGGCACCGAGCCTGATTCATATACCCTAACAATCGAACAGATTTTGGCAAGAGCAAAAATTGCAATAGAGCAAATGAAAGCAACAGAGCTTCATATAGTTGGTGGATTTCATCCCAAACTAGGACTTGACTATTACGAAAAAATGATAAGTGAAATCAAGAAGGAATTTCCATCGGTAACGGTAAAAGCTCTCACGCCTGCCGAAATACATTTTATTTCTCGTATTACAAAGAATTCAATTAGAGAAGTACTTTCGAGGCTAAAAGATGCAGGGCTTGATGCCCTGCCAGGAGGAGGAGCAGAGATATTCAGTAAAGACATCCGGGATATCATAGTTAGGGGTAAATGTTCAGGAGATGAGTGGCTTCAAACTGCTGGAATTGCGCATGATATGGGAATACGCACAAATTGTACCATGCTCTTTGGTCATATTGAAGAGCCGCAACATATCATTGATCATTTGATTAAGGTTCGAGAATTACAAAAGAAAACAGGTGGGTTTATAACTTTCATCCCGCTGAAATTTAGCCTCGATAATACAGAACTTGAACAAAAGGGATTAATCGAAAAAGAAAGTTCTTCGATATATGATCTGAAAGTAATTGCTCTTTCACGACTCATGCTAGCAAACACTTTGAAAAATATTTCTGTTTATTGGGTTGCTTTAGGAAAGAAATTAGCTCAAGTTGCGTTGTCATATGGCGGAAGCGATCTTGTTGGTACCGCATTCTCTGAAGAAATTTTTAAAGCAGCAGGTAAGACTACAGGAACTTCGATTCAAGAATTAATATCATTGATTAAGGATGCAAAATATAATCCCCTACAAAGAGATACATTTTTCAACATCTTAAATACAGCCATATAATTATTATTGATTATCTATAACTTTGGATTTTTTTACTGTTACTATCTATGAATAGTAATTTATCATATGAAAGAATGTTATTTCGCTTGGCATTTTGAAGTAGCATTATAATAGAATTCTTTCCTTCTTCTCCCATATCAATGGTAAGATCATTCACATACATTTTGACAAATTTTTCAATCAGCGACTTGGGATTGCCCCTACCAAATTGCATCGAATATTCTATGGCATCTTCCAAGTGTTCCAGTCCAAATTTTATAGAATTTCTGAAAAGATCATCAAACTCAATAATTTCTTCAACCGTTAAGTACCTGTTACTTATAACATTAATTCCAAGAGGCACTGGCATTCCGTGAGTAGTATCGTGCCACCATTTCCCTAGATCCAGAATTTTTCGAAATTCATCTCCTAATGAAATCTGTGCCTCATGAATGACCAGACCTGCATCTACGAAGCCAGATGACACATACTTCGGTACTTCACTAAAAACAAATTCAGTCCCAGCAAATTTTCCTATGGCCAGATTTAAAAGTAGGTTTGCTGATGTCATTTTGCCCGGAATTCCTATCTTGTATTTGTTCAAATCTTTAATGTCTATATTTTTTTTCGAAATCACAATAGGACCATAATTAATTCCAAAACTTCCACCGCTATTCAAAATGACATAATCCTTAATGAAAGCATATGCGTGGGCCGAGATTGCCGTTATATCTAATTCATGGTCAATCGCCCTTTTGTTCAATTTTTCAATGTCTTCAATTACGTGCTTTATTTCAAAGTAAGGTGAACTAATCTTGCCTGAAGCAATCCCATAAAACATAAAAGCGTCATCCGCGTCAGGAGTGTGCCCTAATGTTACTTGTTTCATAAAAAAGTAAGTATTCTGACGATATTTTTGTTTTACAGTATTAGAGTGATGAAAATTGAAAAAATGGGTGGAAAACTGAATCTTGCGAAGTCTGAGCAAGAACCTGCCTACGGTAGCATTCATGACTACTAGCGAAATCGAATTTGATATGGTTCCTCAGTAAGATAAGGAAGATTTAATAATCCTGGATAGATTTTTTGTCGTTTGTAAGATGCCAAAATTCAAGTCCACGCAGGATATCTTGAGGATTATAGGGAATAAGGATCAAATTCGTAATTTCGGTGTAATTGCCCATGTAGATCATGGAAAAACTACCATGAGTGACAGCTTATTGGCTGCATCAGGGATTATTTCTCCTTCAGTCGCAGGCCAGGCCCTCGCACTTGATTCAATGAAACTCGAACAAAACAGACAGATGACAATTAGAGGGGCTAATGTAACTTTGTACTATGAAATTGGAGGCAAGGAATATGTCATTAACATGATCGATACTCCCGGCCATATCGATTTTACAGGAAGAGTTACCAGAGCCTTGAGAGCCATTGACGGAGTGGTTGTGGTCTCAGACTCTGTGGAAGGCATTATGACTCAAACAGAAACCGTTACAAGACAGGCCCTCGAAGAGCGAGTGAGACCAGTCTTATACATAAACAAGATAGATAGACTTGTCAAAGAATTAAGATTAGATGCACCTGCAATGCAAAAATGGCTTTCAAATATTATTGCAGAATTTAACAAGTTGGTTGATATCTATGCTGAGCCGGAACTAAAAGAGAAATGGAAAGTAAGCATTCAAGGAAATAGTGTAGCATTTGGTTCTGCAAAGGATAGGTGGGGATTTAATTACAATATTGCCCAGAAGAATGGCGTAGGCTTTAAGGATGTTTATGATGCATACAACTCAGATGATCAAGCCTTAATAAAATCACTTTCAGAGAAAGCACCATTACATGAAGCCGTACTTGGAATGGTCGTACAACATCATCCACCTCCACATGTAGCACAGCGATATAGGATACCAAAGATTTGGCCCGGTGATCTTGATTCTGATATTGGAAAGTCTCTCGTGTCATGCGATGACAAGGGGCCAATTCTTATGATGGTAACCACGATTAATGTAGATCCACAGGCAGGTAGAATAGCAACTGGTAGACTGTTTTCAGGAACGATAAAGGACGGAGATGAAGTATATCTAATTGACGGGAAAAGAATGGGTAAAGTTCAGTCGGTAAATATCTACATGGGTAACACCCGTGAAGTGGTAAATATGCTTCCAGCAGGAAATATTCCAGCGCTGCTAGGTATCGATCATGCAATTGCAGGTGAGACATTCTCATCTGTCAAGAATGTACCTGCGTTTGAATCAATCAAGTATGTCTCCGAACCTGTTGTTACTATTGCAATAGAACCAAAACATCCAAAAGATCTTCCTAAATTAGTTGAAGCATTAAGAAGAATTACTGTAGAGGATCCAAACCTTATTGTTAAGATTAATGAAGAGACTGGGGAAACCCTACTTTCTGGCATGGGGGTATTGCATCTTGAGATTGCTACATCTCTCATACTGGAAACAGGTTTAGAGATTACTACGACTCAACCTCTTATCAATTACCGTGAGACCATTCGCAATAGTGCTGGACCAATCATGAGTAAATCGCCAAATAAGCATAACAAGATTTTCATGAGAATTGAACCACTTTCAGAAGAAATTATTGAATTAATCAAGAATGGACAAATTCATGAAGATCTAGATAAAAAACAAATGGCTAAACTATTGCGGGAAAAAGGTTGGAGTGCAGACGAAGCAAAAAGCGTAGCTGCAGTTGATGTCAGTGGCAATATTCTCCTTGATCAAACAAAAGGTGTTCAGTTTATTCAAGAATCAATGGATTCTATTAGATCCGGCTTTGATGACGTAATACACTCAGGTCCTCTTGCTCATGAGACTCTTCGCGGAGTGAAATTTGTGTTGCATCATTTCGTACCCCATGAGGATCCTGCTCACCGTGGTCTTGCACAATTAATGCCAGCGACTCGACGAGCTATGTTAGGATCTATGCTTTTAGCTGACCCTGCATTATTGGAACCAATCCTTGGTATGGAAATCAAATGTCCTCAAGAACAAATAGGAACGGTTGCCGGAATTCTATCTGGGAAACGAGGTAAACTATTAAACGTTGAGCAGAAGGGAGTCATAAGTATTATTCAAGGGGAGGTACCTGCATCAGAAACTTTCGACTTGTCTGAAGTTATGCGAGGGGGCACTGCTGGAAAAGCCTTATGGAACACGTATTTTAAGACTTGGCAAGTTGTACCCCAATCCATATTCAAAACTCTTGTAAATGACACCCGAAAGAGAAAAGGATTGAATCCTGAGCCTCCAACGTCCGACGAATTCGTAGACAAAGAATAGTTTTCAGAAGGCAAAAATCTCATTTTTATTGATATGATAATTTCAATAATCTATGCTTGAATATAAAAAATACAGTACATAGAGTGTAGAATTTATATGCGACATCCCAAATATAATATAATAATTACAAAGAGGCGTAGAAACCGTGTTTAACAAGGAATCATGTAGATCGTGTGGAAAGATCTTGGTGCCAATCTTGAGGTGCAACGATTGCAAAGAACATGTTTCATGGATTTGCAATATTTGT
>JARBAW010000060.1 GCA_029237505.1 Nitrososphaerales archaeon | reverse complement strand
GTTTCTGAATTGTATCTTTTACCCTTGCACTCATCGCAAGTAACGTATACGTCTGCAAGAAACTGCATCTCTATTCTTTTGACTCCTGCTCCTTCACATGAATCACAGCGGCCACCTGGAACATTAAATGAGAATCGACCAGGTTTATATCCCATTTCCCTTGCTTTCATCGTTTTAGAAAAGATCTCACGTATAGGACCAAAAGCATTCACATAAGTTGCTGTATTGGATCTAGGTGTTCTCCCAATTGGTGACTGATCAATACCTATCACCTTATCCAAATTTTCAAGTCCAGTGATTTTATCATGTGCTCCAGGTCTATCCTTAGAAGAGTAAAAGTGATTTGACAAGGCTTTGAATAGTATTTCATTTACCAAAGTTGATTTTCCAGAGCCCGATACACCAGTTACTGTCGTCATGCAACCAAGAGGAAAATCTACTTTTATCTTTTTAAGATTATTCTCTCTAGCATTATGGAGAGTTAGCCAGCTTTTAAGATCCCTTTTCACATTCTTGTGGTAAACCTTGTCGTCACCTTTAAGGAATCTTCCAGTAATAGAATTCTCGTTATCAATGATATCTTTGAGGCGACCGTCTGCAACAATTTTTCCCCCATGAATTCCAGCGCCTTCTCCGATATCAATAATCCAATCCGAGCTTCTAATAACCTCCTCATCATGTTCTACGATTATAAGCGTATTACCAAGGTCTCTTAATTTTCTCAGTGTTTCAATCAACCTGTTATTATCTCGCTGATGAAGCCCGATTGTTGGCTCGTCAAGGACATATAGAACCCCTGTGAGATTGGAACCTATCTGTGTGGCAAGACGTATCCTTTGAGATTCTCCACCAGATAGGGTAGAGGTCATCCTATTCAAAGTAAGGTAGTTAAGTCCTACATTTTTTAGAAATTCCAATCTAGATATAATTTCCTTGAGTACATTTTTTGCAATATATCTATCAGTCTCAGAAAGAGAAAGGCCCATGAAAAAATCATAGCACTTGGCAATAGACATGTCACATACGTTCATAATTGATTTTTCTGCAATTTTCACTGCCAATGAATCAGGACGCAACCGCATACCTTTACATTGTTCGCAAGGAAGCTCTCTTATGAACTGCTCCAGATCTCTTCGTTTTGCCTCAGATTCTGTTTGCGCATATACTCTATCCAAATTCGGTATGACTCCTTCAAAGGAGCTACGGTACTCCCAGGTTGAATCGGATGTCCTTGATTCATATTTGTAATGTATATTCTCATCAGTTCCATAAAGAATAACAGCTAATTGCCTTTTTGTCATAGATGATATTGGTTGGGATAAGTTAAAGCCAAATTTCTTACCCACGTCGCGCAACATTGAGGATCGGAACGTTGCAAAATGTCCTGCCCATGGTTTTATTGCACCATCTATAATACTCTTTTTCTTATCGGGAATAACTAAATCTGGGTCAAATTCAACTTTGATACCAAGTCCATTACATTGCTCACATGCCCCAAATGGTGAGTTAAACGAGAACGAACGTGGTTCAAGATCCTGGATACTTATTCCGCACCTAGTACACGCTTTTCTTTGAGAATATACTGTTTCGTTTTTATCATCTGGTACCGAAATCTTGACCAGTCCATTTCCTGTCTTTAAAGCAGTCTGTACTGAATCAAACAGCCTAGACCTATCTTCAAGTGAAGGCCTTATTCTGTCGACAACTACTTCAATTGTGTGTTTTTTAAATTTGTCAAGTATGTGTTTTTTGATATCTTTCTTAATACCCACTTGGGCATTTTTCTCATCTCCGTCATTGTCATCGTTTAGGTTGATAATCTCTCCATCCAGTCTTATCCTTGTGTATCCATTTTGTTTTAAATCTTGAAATAATTTTTCATACGTCCCTTTTTTCGCTTCTATAATGGGAGCTAGCAAAAGTATATTCTTTCCTTTTGAAGTCGTAAGAATGGTATCAGTAATAAAATCTGCTGACTGCGTAGTGATCTTTCTACCACACTGAGGACAATGAGGTACTCCTATTCTTGCGTAGAGCAGTCGCAGATAATCATATATCTCGGTGACCGTTCCCACTGTGGAACGAGGATTTTTACTTGTTGTCTTTTGCTGTATTGATATGGCAGGTGACAAACCCTCTATAGAATCAACATCGGGTTTGTCCATCATTTCCAGAAATTGTCTTGCATATGCGGAGAGAGATTCTACGTACCTTCTTTGACCCTCTGCATAAATAGTATCAAAGGCCAAAGTTGACTTGCCCGATCCAGAAAGCCCAGTTAGAACAACTAGCTTGTTTTTGGGAATTTCAACATTAATATTTTTTAAATTATGTTGTCTAGCGCCTTTTACTATTATTCTGTCACTATTGTAAATGTTGTTTTCGTTATTCAATTTCCATTTACACCCACATGATATTATCTAGTTGAAGTCTGAACAAGCTGACTGTCTAACACCTTTTTTATTTTCGTCAATTGGTCTCTTAATTGTATCGCCTTCTCAAAGTCCAAATCCTCGGCATATCTTTTCATATTTGTCTCAATTTCTATGGCTAGTTTTGATAAATCCTTTGCAGGCATGGATTTGATTTCTACATTTATTCCTGCATCATCTTCCCTCTTTGCAACTGCTTTTACTATGGTCTTTGGTGTAATGCCATATTTTTGATTATGCAACATCTGCTTCTGTCTTCTTCTTTCTGTTTCAGAAATCGCTTCTTTCATCGACTGCGTAATATTATCTGCATACATTATCACTCTTCCATCGATATTCCTTGAAGCTCTTCCGAACGTCTGAACTAGACTTGTTGTATTGCGTAAAAAGCCTTCTTTATCTGCGTCAAGTATTGCTACAAGCCCGACCTCTGGTATGTCCAAACCTTCTCTTAACAGATTAATCCCTACAAGAACGTCAAATTCTCCTATTCTGAGTTGTCTGATAAGTTCCGTTCGCTCGAGGCCCTCAATTTCTGAATGCATGTATCTCACTCTTACTTCTTTTTTGGCCAAATATTCTGCAAGGTCTTCTGCCATTCTCTTGGTAAGTGTAGTGACAAGAATCCTCTGATTTTTCTGAACTTGGGACTTTATCTCGTTAATCAAGTCATTGATTTGATTCTGTGTTGGTCTGACCTCTACTTTTGGATCTACTAATCCTGTGGGTCTTACAAGCTGTTCTACAATAGCAGAGCTATTTTTCTTTTCATAATCTGCCGGTGTTGCAGATACAAACAGTGTCGACTTTAGATATTTTTCAAATTCAGGAAATTTGAGTGGCCGATTGTCAAATGCACTAGGTAATCTAAATCCATAATCTACTAGACTTTTTTTCCTAGTGTAATCACCATGATACATGCCTCTAAGCTGAGGTAATGTTACATGGGATTCGTCTATTACCAATAAAAAATCATTACCAAAAAAGTCAAGTAGACAAAATGGGGGCTGTCCAGACTTTCTACCGTCAAAATGCCTAGAGTAATTTTCAATTCCAGAACAGTAACCTAGCTCTTGTATCATTTCCAAGTCATACTTCGTTCTTGAATTGAGTCTTTGCCTTTCAAGTTCGCCAGGCAAATTTGGAAGCCAGGTTTCAAGTTCTCTTTGTATTGAAGTTATGGCATCAATCTTTCCATCCTCGTCTATGATGTAATGCTTTGCCGGGAAAATCTTAACAGTACCAACACTACGTTTCTTGGACATAGTAACATTATTATGGATACCAATATTTTCTATTTGATCTCCAAAGAGGGATACTCTGATAACGTCGTCAGAATACCCTGGTATAATATCTACTGTATCTCCTTTAACTCTGAAGGTGCCTGATGACAGGGTTATGTCATTTCGTTCATATCGAGCATCGATTAGCTTGTGAATTAGTTCTTTCCTGCCAATATTCATATTCTCTGACAGAGTAATTGCACTTTGATCCCATTCTTGTGGTGAGCCTAAAGAGTAAATACACGAAACAGTCGATACTATAATTGTTGGTTCACCTGACATGAGCATCGCAGTTGCTTCAAGTCGCATTTTCTCAATTTTTTCATTGACCTCGGTATCTTTTTCTATGTAAGTATCTGTCTGGGGTAAATAGCTTTCAGGCTGATAATAATCATAAAAACTAACAAAATAGCCTACGTTGTTATCGGGAAAGAATTGCTTGAACTCTGAATATAGTTGTGCTGCCAGCGTTTTGTTGTGTGAAATAACAAGGGTATTCTTGTTTGTCCTCGCAACTACATTTGCAACGGTAAACGTTTTCCCGCTGCCAGTGACTCCCAATAAGGTCTGAATCTTCTTACCCTTTTTTAGACCCTCTAATAGGCCGTCTATTGCGGCTGGTTGGTCGCCTCTTGGTGGAAATGTATCAGGTGCAAGTGAAAACTGTCTAGACATTTAAGATAGGAATTAACTTTTTCGTTAATTGAATATATATTGTTAATGTCATTCCAAAAATAATTCGATCCTGTTCTAAAACAGATAGCTACTTGCCTGCGTGGCCCATAATAAAATTAGTTCCTAAAAAGATTCTCGAATCTGATAGAGAATTTCAAAAAGAAAGCGAAACAGAATAAACATGAAAGACTTATGTGTCAGTGAGGACGTGTCCTGGTCCTCTGGATGAGCTAAGGTAGCTAGTTTCCGCTAGCCGGTATTAATATTGTTTTCTGCGGACCGGTAAGAACTTAATGTTTGACTGAATTAAATCATACACTGCTATTTATCTGATCCCTCTAAAGGCGGAACTCGCAATGCTCTGTTTTAGGAGAACTATCTTCTCGATATTTTCGCGAACAATTTTTTCAACTTTGTCAATTTCGAGAATTTGTTTTCAAGTCTGTTTACAATTTCGAACTGCTCTTTTTAGGACGCAATGTTATTTTCAGTTCTCTTATGAAATTAAGATTAACCTTCTATGTCCTTCCTTCCGTCTGGTTAAATGGTTATGATTGCAACATTGCTTTTGCATATATTATTTTAAATGGCTTGGATGCTATCACTACTGTATCATACTGGTCAGCAATTTCACCTAAGAAGTAGTTTTGTGAACCAATATTCCCTTTCAATATTCCAAGATCCTTACTATCTGCTAAATCCCCATTGTTAGTAAAGTATACATGAAGCTCGGGGCCGTTCGTTATGTTAAAATCTTCAAACCGAAGGAACTCGATGTCATTTACAGATAGTATTCTTGAAATCCCACTGACTTTTGAGATGTTTCCGGCATTAGTAAAGTTACCGCTTCTTAGTTCATATACTGAAGACATATCGGTATTAGGAGGAACCATTGCCTGTATCGTTTCATTTACTTCGTTGTTTATTTGTGACGCTCCCATCATGATCATACTCTTATCTGTGTCGCTCATGTACTGCATGGTAGAGTTTTTTTGCTTATCGGACATATTGCTAAATTGTTTAAAGGCGTCCATAGACTCCTGTTTCATCTTTTCAGAATCTTCAGTAGCACTAGCAACTAGAGATAATGTTATTCCTAAAAGAGCAAGCACTAAAACCAGACCATAATCCGACAAACAACGGTAGTGTTTATTGTCATTGTCAAACATCAACTAAAGTTCTGAAACATCGATAGATAAAGTTTATTTTTAATTTGGATGTTAATCAACAGAATCGTTGTGTTATCGCATTTGATATAATATTGATAGAGCAACAATTTCATTGATTATTTCCTTACACCTTACAGAAAAACAAAGAATTCTAGTTGACATAGTCATGCTGTCTTACACGGTTATTGTATGATATCCGGTGGCACCGCCGGGAAAAGGAGGGCTCATTTCAGAAGTTTGAACCTTTCCTCTTTTGTCAGTAGCTCGTACTACAATAGAATAATTCTCCTTATTTGGTGGCACGTATCCAGCTGTCCAAAGTACCCATGTGTACTTTGAAAGAGGATCCTTTACAAGGGCTGTTTTCCAGGTAGTCCCTCCATCGGTGCTAACTTCAATTTTTGCTATTCCTCTGTCTCCTGCAAACGCTATCCCTGCAATGGGTACTTTACTTTGATCTGAAGGAGCCACAGTTTCGTCTAGCTTTCTGAATCTCTGTCTTGCCGTCGCCTGGCCCGGAATTAATATGGATGAACCAGTCTTATCCTCAGCGTTATTAGCCCATCCAAGTCTCTGCCAATATCCCTCGTAAACCTTATCTACCAATTCAATTTCTGTTATCCACTTTGGGTTCATCATTCCATACAGACCCGGCACAATTGCTCTGACTGGGAATCCGTGCTTTGAGGTAAGTGGACTGTTGTTCATATTATACGCAAGTATGGTACCTTCCATCTGAGATCTCTCTATAGGTATTCCCACATCATAACCGTCGGCGCACCTGAATACAACATATTTTACATTCGGCTTAATTCCCGCTTCACTAAGCAGGTAGCTTAAGCGTACTCCCTTCCAAAGAGCAGTGCTTATTAGATCCCCTCCAACCTTGTTGCTTATGCATTCTAATGTTACATATTCCTCAACTGAGGGCATTGACTTAATCTGATCATAGACAATAGTCAGTGGTTTTTCTACAAGCCCCTTTATCGTAAGATTCCATGACTTTGAATCTACTTCTGGAACAATTGGGTTAATATCAATCCTGTAAAACAAATATGTCGGAGTAACTTCTGAGGCAAGAAGTGGCACCAGGCCTGGATCCTCAAAGCCCTTAGGTTTGGGTCCGGTCTGCGGTAACAGCGGCGCAGTCGATTCTTGTTCATTTTCATCGTTTTGTCTGGAAAGAAGCCTGTCAACCCCAAAATAAATTATTGGCAATGCTATAGCCGAGCCGGCTAGTAGTCGGAGAAATGCTCTTCTGCTGTATTTTACATCCATGGTACTAATTGGTTTATCAGTACTAGGCATAGGCTCTGGTGTCGCCTTTGATTTTTTCTCTCTTTTACCATGAAGGAATAACGAAAATACAAATCCAAATAAAAGATGGCTTGGAATTGTGGATAGAACTATGAGGGATAGTGGCACAACTTGTACTCCGCTTCGCGATTGAATTAAGTTAACGAGTATTATCGCAACGAGTCCAAAAATGATATACGACGAAATGGTGGATAGCAAGGCATCCTGTAGATATCCCCTTCTCCTAAATCTAGCAAATAGTTTGTCAAGAAAAATTCCTATAATCCCAAATACTACTATGTTGGCAATAACTGAACCAATAAATGCAGAATATTTGGCGAGGGGCCCGAAATTTTCAACTGCCTGTGATTCGAATTCTCCCGGTGTTACTGAAAACAATGCCTGAGAGGCAGTTTCTGGGAGAAACAATGCGCCAATTGTGTCTTTTAATATTATTGACACTGCAACGGCCAGTGCTCCTGCGGCCAAGCCTGCAACAAACGGAACAAGGAATCTACGTGAATTTCTTGCCACGTATCTTGATCGAATATTAACAATTTAAGGTTTTTTTTGACTCCATTATGAACAATGCGTTTAATGGAATTTAGGGTAGAAGTACGTCCATAATTTATTCCTACATCTGCCTAATGTCGACCGCATAATTATGATGATTAATTTTGAGTGTTCGTTACAGTAAACGATCCGTTCGGTTTCAAAGTGTTCATCATGTTTAACATCTCTCTTTCATGCGTCTTGATTCCTTGATCCGTCATATTCAGTTGCATAATGGCGCCCTTAATGTCCCCTTCATTTAAATCCATGATTGCCTCCATTAGATGCATTTTGGCATTATCCAACGATGATCCAAAAGTCATATTGCCTCCGGGCATCATCATCGTCTGATTGTTGAAAGCC
>JARBAW010000059.1 GCA_029237505.1 Nitrososphaerales archaeon | reverse complement strand
CATATGCTTGGGGGCCTACTACAGCAATCAAGGCTCCTAACAAAAGGGTCAACAACGAAGCAAACAAAAACTTGCTTTTCATTGGTTGTTTCTTGTTCATTGGTTCTAAGGGCTAGGCTTATCATAAATAAACTAATACATTATGATAATCTTGTTTAATCGACTTTTTTTTGAATATTTTTTATAACTTATGGTGAGTGCAATATAATTTATTCAGGTTTATTGCTACTTTAATAAAATATTTTTTATAAATTATTTATTTTGTGATACAAGTCTGGATCGTGACTACTTTAATTGCCCATTAGGCAATTTAGTCAATAATATTAAGCTTGGAGTAAAACATTTTGAACAATATTCGAAATAGAATGTATGTGGACGAGCTCTAAATCCGGCGCTGTAATCACGTTCTTATTCTAATATATTCATAGGCATCTGTAGAGTTCTCAAAAGCATATTGTACTTTTTGAAATTGTTCGCGGAACTTTGATACAGAGTTAGCCACTTGCTTTGGATCCGACTTGTCTATAACTATTTGCTTGATGAATGATGCAATATCTTTCATTTCACTTTCTTTCATCCCTAGTCTAGTTACTTCAGGTACTCCAATTCTAACGCCACTTGGGTGCATATAATGTTTACCAGATTTGATATCACCAGGTAAGAGCTGTCTATTAAGAATAATATTTGCTTTTTCCAATTCCTTCTCTATAGTTCCACCGTCTCCAAATTTGGAAACATCTACGGCCAATTGGTGTGATTCCGTGTAACCTCGCTTTTCTCCCAAAACTGTAAAACCAAAATTTGCAAGTGATTCGGCAAGTGTTTTTGCATTTTTTATGACTTGTACTGCATATTCCCTTCCAAATTCCAATGATTCTGCTAAGGCTATTGCTTTTCCTGCCACATGGTGCAGATGATGACTACTTGTATTGCCTGGAAAAATAGCTTTTTTGATGTCATCTGCATATTTTTCTAGAGAGACAATAATTCCTCCTTGAGGACCCCATAGAGTCTTGTGAGAACTCATAGTCATGGAGTCCGAACCTTCTCCAATTGGGTCTTGGAATTCTCCTCCTGCTATCAATCCTGCCACATGAGCACCATCATAATTGACGTAAATATTATTATCATGCATGAAGGGCGCTAATTCTTTTACTGGATGAGGAAAAAGGAATAAACTTCCTCCGAACATTGCGATAGAAGGTTTTTTACCATTTGCAATCATTTCGGTGACTTTTTTCTTGGTGGCGTCTACATCGATTGTCATATCTTCCTTTGAGAATGGATAATGTTCAATGTTAAGGCCGTGAACTAGACCTGCAGTTCCTGAATGTTCCTTTTTACCATGAGAAATATGTCCTCCAGTAGGGATAGATGCCGCTAACATATGGTCTCCTGGATTAGAAAAAGCAGAATAAATTGCAAGGTTTGCGACAACACCTGAAGTAGCCCTACAATCAGCAAATTCTGATTTGAACACTTTTTTTGCCAACTCATTACAGATTAGTTCTACTTCATCAATGTAGATACACCCGGCGTAAACCCGTTCACCAGGCCAGCCTTCGGCGTATCTATTTCCAAAGTCTGAAACGATGGCTTCTCTTACCGCTGGGCTAGGAATATTTTCGCTTGCAATTAATGGAATGGAAGACTTGAACCACCCGTGATGTTTTTCAACAAGATCAAATACCTTATAATATGATTCTTTAGCGTCCATTGTGATATTTATGGTGACCTTAAGTTCCTAATTTAAAATATTGCCTGTAGTCTTGAATAAGTTTTTGCATGTTTTTGTTCGTTGAAAGTCCCTTCATCTCGACAATTTCACAACTTTTAATTTACTCTAGATTAGACCCATATTGATGGATAAAAATGATCTTAAATGTGCCTTGTGTGGTAACACGTTAACTTTTAGATACAAGTCTATGGAAGAGTGGAACATTTCAGGATATCTGTGTGGCATATGTTATGAGAAAAAGTTAACTGAATTTTATATTGCTCCGGATCGTAAAGATATAGTTAAAAGATAAGATAAGAATAAAATTTAAAAAATAGATCTTTACCATGGATTTACATTCTGATTTAGCTTTTACTAATTATCTATGATATGAAAAAATTGAAAATCTAACGGTACGATTTTTGTTTTCTACGCCTGGCTCCAGATCCACCAAATTTCTTTGATTCTGTCTGTCGGGGGTCACCGGATAGCAAATGCCTATCAAATTCTGTTATTCTTTTCCGAATTTCCGTACGAACGCTTCTTGCGAATGGATGGTCTTTTGGATCTCTGCCGCCCTTGCCGGCGCCAGTTAGAGCTCGACAAATAGCAACAGTACTTGCAAATGATTGTCCCATGAAACCACCGCCGTGAACCTTTACACTGATATCTACTTTATCTCTATAGTCGCCAATTAATTTTAAAGGAATAAGTATCAACTCTCTAGCTACTTCGGAATTGATCAACTCGGCTGGAATATTGTTGATTCTGACCTTTCCTGTTCCTTTTGAAATTGTGGCCACAGCTCTGCTTGATTTTCTCTGACCAGGATAAAGATCGATTTTATTCATAATTATCCAACCCGTTCCAACCTATTTGTTTTGATAATTCACCTAGTGTAATAAAGTATGATGCTGGTTTCCTAATTTTGGAATCTTCGAATGTTTCAAGTTTTGTATTTTTGAGTTCAGGTGGTATTGAGATATAAACTCTCAACCTCTTTAAAGCTGTTAACCCACTAGATTTCCTTTTTGGTAACATACCTCTAACCATTTTTGTAATAATCTTGTCAGGTTTTCTTGGGTGAAATGGACCATGTATTG
Source organism: Nitrososphaerales archaeon (assembly GCA_029237505.1). Classification (GTDB taxonomy): domain Archaea; phylum Thermoproteota; class Nitrososphaeria; order Nitrososphaerales; family Nitrososphaeraceae; genus TA-21. The sequence continues at coordinate 3,232 of JARBAW010000059.1, read as the reverse complement.
GATTTGTGTTAGAAGCAATTTCTAGAAATTCTTTATAAATTTCAATAGTTTTGTATCTATTTCCTGAAATCATACTTTTTTCTGCATTTACTACTCTAACATGGTGTCCTTTGAGCAATAGTTTTGAAATATGAGAACACATTCTCCCTGCGATGCAATCTTTCGCATCAACTGTCATAATCTGATTGGATTTTTGTTTTTGTTCAGTAATTTGCTTAGCCAATTATTCTTACCCCCTTACCGTCTGGAAACTTCTTTATCAAGCTATCAAGACCCATTATTTTTCCGCCTGCATCAAGTACTTTACTTGCAGCAGCTTCTGAAATACTCAGACACCAAATTGTAAGCTTGTGACTTATCTCACCAGAACCCAATATCTTACCGGGTACTATTACAACTTCTTTATCTTTAGTAACGTGAGCTAACTGACCAACGTTAACTTGCCTTCTATTGGATCTGGAACTGGAAAGCTCCTTTAGAACAGCTTTCCATATTGGGACCTTATTCTTCTTTAATGCGTTTCTTAGAGTCCAAATCGTATTGCTCAATGTATCAGGAAACATGAAATATTCTCGCTATCCTTAAACCCCAAATAAACCTATACCTAAATATTCTTTGGTAATGATAGTGATTGAACAACACTATCAAAATCCTTGATTTTTGATCCGAGTATTTTCGCTGCTTCTATTACAATCTCTTCTGGTGTCAATGCGCCATTTGATTCTATTACAAGTACGGAATCTTCTTCTTTCTTACTATCTTTTACAACAGCCACCGATGTTGGCTGCCACTTTGCATGGGATTTCCCCGTCCCTAATCTCGCATATGCCTCAAACTTTAATTTTTGACCCGGAGCTAAGGAAACTATAGGTATTTCACTATTTACCGGTTTAACAACATCGTCCTCAGATATCAGATCTGCAGATGTAATTACCTTTGTCTTATCCTGAGATTCTGAATCCAAAACTAACAATACCCTACACTTTGAACAACCAAGCGTGCTATTACAATCACAATCATGCGGCATTACAAATCTTTCAAGATCTGTGCGTAACGGAATTAACCCCAATCTATGAGCGATAGCTTCATCATGCATTACAGATGAGTTTTCTAGAATCACCACATCATCAATGGCAAAAGTAGGAACTTGGCTAATGGATAATCTTCTTAATGCATTTACATACTGTCTCGGAATTTCACTAAATTCAATAACTATATGATTATTATCTCTTTCAAGAATCTTAATCGTGTCCAAAGCGTCCACGAAAATTTATTAACGAACACTTAAAAATCTACCGAAATTCACATTCCTATTCAATTGCTTTGGTTTCTCAAAATCAAAAGGTTAATGCCCTATAGATATCATAATTTCTCAATTGAATCACGTGACAAAGTTGGAATACTTTGGAGTATCTCCCTATGAAGTAGAGGCCCTATATAGCAGTCTGGCAAGATTTTCTGGGGTCGATGAAAGAAAGTTGGATGATTCTGAATATCTAAGTTTACTAAATATTGAGTTTCCCGTTCCTTATGATGATAATTTCTTCCAATCATTTGGTTTTGATAATTGGCAGAGGATAAAGTATATTTTTAAGGAAATGAAGCGCAGGAGGGGCAAGAAGGATTTCAAGTTAAGCTTGTCATTTTCAGGATCAACTGACAGTAATTCAAAGCTGGTCTTTTCGCTGACAGGAGATATTGGTGTTCAATTTGAATACGCCATTGAAAAAATAGCCCATATGGTAGAATCTATTAACTTGAAAATCAAGAACCTTGAGACGAACAGACAAGTCATCTCATATACATATGATGCAATAATCATGAAATGGGTGTTATCAGAGAAATTCAAATGATTGTAAAGAATGAAACAAGATGTATATTATGCGTGAGAAAGGCAATTCACGAAGAATTTTGTGAGTTTCATTTTGAAGCGTTAGAATCCCTGAGGACTCATTTTCAAGTTTGGAGAAGTAGCTATGGTGAGATAACCTGGTACGATTATCTTAATAGATTACAAGAGATTAAGCATACGGGGAAGTGGGTCAAAGATGTTATTGAAATAGAACTAAAAAAATTAAAAAAAGAATGAGAATGTATTTTTTTTGATTTACATTTCTCCCATGCCAGGAGGCATGCCACCAGGAGCACCGCCAGCAGATTTGCTTGAAGCTATCACGTCATCTATTCTAAGGATCATAGATGCAACTTCTGTAGCCGATTTTATGATTTGCTCCTTAACACTGAGTGGTTCTACAATATCTAGCTTGGACATGTCCACAATCTTTGCACTTCTTGCATCAATGCCAACCCATTTTGATCCTTTTGCTTGTTTTGAACGAAGTTCTGTAAGCGTATCTATCGGATCCATTCCGGCATTTTCTGCAAGAGCAAGTGGAATAACTTCAAGTGATTCTGCGAACTTGTCTGCTGCCAATTGTTCTCTTCCCGATAATGTTGAAGACCAGTCCCTTAGTTTACCTGCTACATAAGATTCTGGTGATCCACCGCCAGCAACTATGGATGGTTTTTCCATGACATCTTTGGTTACCATTAAGGCATCATGTAATGACCTATCAGCCTCGTCAACTACCCTCTGTGAACCTCCTCTAATGAGTATGGTAACGGACTTTGGGTGCTTGCATCCCTCAATGAAAACCCATTTGTCAGTTTCAACCTTCCTCTCTTCTACGAGATCTGCAGAACCTAAATCCTTAGAACCCAAGTCTTCAAGATTATTTACGATTCGAGCCCCTGTTGCTCTGGAAAGTTTGGTCATGTCGCTTTCTTTGACTCTTCTGACAGCCAAGATATTGGATTTGGCCAAATAATGCTGTGCAACATCATCGATGCCCTTTTGACAAATAGCTACATTGGCGCCTGATGAAACAATCTTGTCTACCATATTCTTTAGCATTTTATTTTCTTCTTCTAAGAACATCTTCATTTGATCTGGTGAACTAATGTTAATTTTGGCATCAAACTCAGTTTTCTCTATTTCCAGAGCAGAGTTGATTAGGGCAATTTTTGCCTTCTCGATCCTTTTTGGCATTCCACCATGGACGACTTCCTTATCAAGTACAATTCCCTTGATTAGTTTGGTATCTCGTAATGAGCCACCGGCTTTCTTTTCAACCTTGATGTCGTCAATATCTACAACAAAACCAGATTCTCTTGATTCGGAAACCTGCAAAGCAGCATTAACAACTACTTCGGACAACTCATTTGACTCCTT
>JARBAW010000058.1 GCA_029237505.1 Nitrososphaerales archaeon | reverse complement strand
ATTATGTTTTATTCTTATCAAATCGTTTCGTAAAGACAATGGATATTTACCAGTTTTTACGACTTTATAGAACCTGTCGGCTTGTTGTATGTTTGCAGAATACAATCCCAAGTCTTGTTTTGTCTGCAGATAGTGTTGTAGTTTATCATATTCCTGTTGTAATGCCATTAATTTAGTATCCCCTTTTGATTCTCCAATTTCTATGATCAAAATCTTCAAGAGTGTAACTAGTTTAAGATAAGTTTATTCAAACGTTTTCCTTAATTGTCAAAACGATTGTAGCGTATTCTTTGGTCATCCTCATATTATGTTGGACAGCGGTTCGTGTTTCTAAGCAAGTAATTGAAAAATACATTCATTCAAGTACAAGAGCGGGATTTCATCCATTGGTTAAAACCTGCTGTCTTTTGCCGACATTCATATAAATAACAACGAATCCTATGATGACATTGGTCTTAATAGAAGCTGCTTGCTCTCTGGAAAGTTTCAGGAGGTTCATAATCATAAGCACATGTAGATCGTTTATAACCGAAAGTTACATGCATGACTTTGAAATATTTCCTGAACGTGAAGAAGGCCCGGGCGCAATTTACATAGAGGCAGCGGATAAGGTAACCCTTAAGAAAATACGTGAAATGACTTTTGTAAATGCCAAAGAAGTACTTGGGATTATATATTCTTCAAAAACTGGAAATACCCAACTTAAATGGAGACAAACTAGAAGGAAAAATGGCAAAGTGACTGGAGAGGCGTCACCCAATGCGCTAGTGAATCTTGTGGAATCAGGAGTAATTACTCAAGAATGGGTAAATAGTTATCTTGAGTCCTCAAAACGTGGTAACGAAATCAATACCGACTCGAACTTGAATTCAGGTTCGACATGACATTGTGATAAATGAAAATAATGTGTGAAAAATAGTTCAGATGATTGTACGGGATTCAAAGCATTCTGAAAAATCAAAGGCAATAATCGCAGAAGACCTGGATGATCTATTTACACTTAGAAGAATTATTGAAATAAACGATACTATCATAACGGACACGACAAGATCCATCAAGCAGAAATCAGAGTTTTCTAGACCTGACAAAGGTGAACGAGTAAGAATAAGGATATTACTAAGAATAGAGACCATCAAATTTGATGGTACGGTTGATAGAATCAGAATTGGGGGGACTATTCTAAATAGTGATAACCAATTGGTTCCAAAGGGAGTTCACCATTCTATATCTATTAAAGTAGATGATATGATAATTCTGGAAAAAAAGCAATGGAACAAAATTCAAGCAGATATCCTAAAGAATTCTGGCAACGATACAATTTATCTACTAGTTTCAATTGACATTCAGGAAGCTGCAATAGCATTAGTAACTGGGACTCATGTGAAAATTTTGCCAAATATCTACTCGGGCCAGAGTGGAAAAAGATATCATGGGTCCAAAATGATAAGTGCAAATATTGAAAACTTCTTTGAGGAAATACTAAGAGGAATTAGAAGTGTTACTAATCTACATAATCAAAAACAAATGTTGATCCTATTTGGGCCAGGAGAGACTAAACGAAGATTTTTCAACTTCCTCGCCAAGGATTTTAAGGAAAATATTACTGTTTTGGAAGGCATTGACGTAGCTGGGGAAGATGGTATTTTTGTATCTTTACGATCTACATCCCTAAAAGAACTTCTAAAAGCAAGCAAAATTGGGATTGTATCGACATTACTTGACAAATTAATTTATTTCATTCACAGAGGCGATCCGAAGTATGCAATAGGAGTTAATGAAGTAAGAAACGCAGTTGAAAATAAATCGATAGAAAGCTTGATTTATTCTAATTCTATTTTAGACAAGTTAGATGAAGGTGAATTCATCAACCTGTTGAATTCTACTGAATCTGTTGGAGCAAAAATATATGGAGTAGATGCTTCAACTGACATCGGACTCAGAGTTTCCTCCTTGGGAGGAATAGTAGGACTTCTCAGATTTGCAATAAGGTAGAATCTTGATATACGTAATAGAACAAAAATGCCTAACCAACTAGCCACTTGAGGTAATTTTTGTCGACGCTATCCATTTTGATTTCAACTATTTCAGGAAGTTCGTACGGGTGAATTTTTTTTAATTCATTCTTTAGTTTTGTAGATGATACAGTTTTGAAAAAACAGAGGTATTCATTATCATACTGTAACTTGTTCTTCCAGTAATACAACGAATTTATTTTGATAATGTTTACACATGCACATAACTTTTTAGAAATCATTTTTCGCGCGATGATGTTTGCAGATTTTCTAGATTGAAATGTTGAAATTATTAAGGAACCTCTATTTAGAGACCTCCCTAATTTCGTTTGTATTCTTCGTTGAATTTTTATCAACTACAATTAGAAAAATTAACTTTCCTACTCCGTATTTTCTCCAATTGAAGACCTAGCATTCCTGTTAAAACTTCCCATAGGGACATCTGGAAAGTTATCCGTTACCCTTTGTTCAGCTACTACGCTTGCTTCTGCAAGAATATTATTAATGTCTCCACCAGAAGGATTTAGAGCAAATCCAATATCAGAAGTGCTGTTGGCATTTACCATGATATCGCTAAAGACATCATTAATTTCTCCTAATTCTGAATCAACATTTGGCATTAGTCCATTGAGTCCTGTTTTCACTTTGGATAGAGTACCAACTGCTGGTTTTAGTGCGGTTAGTGCATCGCCTATATCTATTGTAGATTCTAGTCTCATGTGGACTTGTTCTAAGGACATTTTTAATTGAGAGATAGTCTTAATTGTTCTCCTGACCTGTGAGAGTTCATTAGATAGCATCTTACTTTGTTGACTATCATGATTTTGTAAATGAGTAACAATTTGGTTAAATAGAGTTCTATCTTTTGATTTTAATTTCTCCAAAAGTGCATCTAATTTTTGTGTTTGAATTCCTAGTCTGTTTTTTGCTGTTTGCATAGTAGGCTTTAGAGGTTTCTGAGATCTCAAAGACTCTCTAATCCGTTCTGAGGCGTCTTTCTTGGCCTCCTTTTCCCACTGGTTTGAAAAGCTAGTCATAATATCTAAACTAATCAGTAGACGTTAAATCAAAGTGTCATATTTCAATAACCTGCTTGTAATATTTTCTAAACATGTTGACACATACTTCTAGTATTCTTTTCTATTTGCAACTCAACTTTGTTCAAATAGTGTTCATGCACGACTCCGTAACCAACTTAAATATCTTTTAGTCTAGAATTATCTTTATTGAACCTAAAGGAATGGTGTAAAATTGATGAGGCATTGTATACAGCCGAAACTAATGAACAGTATTTACAGTTTGCTGGCCATGATTATGATAAAAAGAGCATTGAAAATTTGTCTAAAATGAAATATTTAGTCTCTGAGATATTTGTGAGATCCTTTTCTCAACCAAGGATATTGTTGCTTTCTTCAATAGAAAACATTTCTGATGCCATGACAAAACCACTGGAATTAAAATTACATGAATTAAGAGGTAGCAAGATTAAAAGTAAAGATTTCAAATATGGTGGAAAGCAAGTCAGCTGGAACACGTGGAGGCAATTTAATAGCTCAGAGTCCGATGACAAAAAAAGAAGATTAGTCTTTGATGATTTTGTAAAGAAAACAAAGTATATTGCACCGGTTATTAATTTACGATTCAAAAAAATCAGAAAAATTTACTCTGACCTTTCTGGAAAAGTGGATCATGATCAAAATGGATCATTTAACCCGCTGGATGGGTATCTCATTAGTGAAAAAATTTCTCAAGATAGGCTCAAGAAGTTAGTTTCAGAAATGGGAGCTCGTGCCAGAACCTCATTTAGTAGCGATTTAAATTCTGGTACCAAGTTAATTGGGAAAGAGCCAGAATATTATGATGATTTCTATTTTTTTCGGAACAGAATTTTCCAGAACATGGAAAGGTATTTTACAAAAATTAATCCGGTAGTTACTGTTAAGAGGACTTTAGGATCTATAGGATTTGACTTTTCAAAAATACATTTTGACACAGATGACAGGCCAAACAAATATCCATCACCGATATGCTTTTTTGTAAAAATACCTGATGATATAAGGGTGCTTTACAAAAGCGAAAGTCCTTATTTTAACTTGTCAAGCTGTTATCATGAAACCGGGCATGCAATACATGCGTCTTCAATAAAGTCTGAGTTGAATTATTGGGAGAAGTACAAGTTTTCAATGGGAATAGCCGAAATATTTTCGATACTAATCGAGAGTCTAACTAGAAATCCATCATATTTGAAGGATATTGGAATTACAAACGAGAAAGTACTAAGCGAACTTGTCTGGAGAAACAAATTCATGGAACTTTTTTTTGTTGTTTTTTATGCTGCCAATTCATTAATGAAAATGGAGTACTGGAACAGAGATCTTTCAATTTACGAGGCAAGTCGACTATATGAGAAACTAATCAAAAAGTATATGGGTCTTGATGTGCCAGGAGAATATTGGATGTTGCACCATATTCTTCCTGAAGCAATAATGTATGTACCAAGTTACATGATAGCTGCAATTCGAGCTGCAGAATTAGAAAGATACTTGTCCAATAGATTCAGCGATAAGTGGTGGAAGGAGCCTTCTGCAGGAAAGAAGATTAGAGAAATAATGGCAAAAGGAGAGAGAATAAATCTAGAGGAATTTTCCAAACTTGATCAGAACATCTTCCTGAAGGAGATATGTTCTAGCTAATATCTAAAGAGAAGAGATAAGGAGAAACAGGAGAATAATTATTGGTCGGAACTTCCAAGAAGGCCGTTTATGCCGCGCTATTTGGCAACTTAGGAATATCAATTGCAAAACTGATTGCAGCATTACTAACCAATAGTAGCGCAATGTGGTCAGAAACATATCACTCATTTTCTGACACTTTTAACCAGGTATTACTGTTAATTGGAATCAAGACAAGTTCCAGAGTACCTACAGAGAGACATCCATTTGGATATGGGAAGGAACAATTTTTCTGGTCATTTGTTGTTGCGACTTTACTATTTGGAATTTCAGGTATCCTATCCTTTGAGAAAGGCTTTACTTCATTCTATGATCCCGTACATCAGATTGTAAATACCGATGTTAGTTACGTAATACTTTTGATATCTGCTATTTTCGAAGGAAATGCACTTCGTATTGCCTTTAATTTGTTTAAGGACACAATAGAAGCAAGAGGAGAAAAGGTAAATCTTCATAAATTATTTAAGGAATTTCAAGAGAGTAAGGATCCTACCATCCTTACTGTCATGGTGGAAGATTCAGCAGCATTGCTTGGAATTGCAATAGCAGCGATGGGAATCTATCTGTCAGATGTTACCAACAATATGGTTTATGATGCGCTAGCTTCCATATCCATAGGCGGCGTTCTGATGCTTTTTGCATTCTTCTTAGCAAAAGAAAACAGAGCTCTTCTAATTGGAGAGGCAATGTCAAAAAAAGATCATTCAAAAATAATAGAATCGGTGGTAAAGATTCCGGAAGTAAATAGAGTAATTACATTGCGAACCATGCATTTTGGTCCCAATGACGTTCTCGTTGCCATGGAAGTGAGCCTGGTAGATGACATTACCACGGATCAAATAGAGCAGGTTATCGATACAATAGAAGACAGGATCAAATCAGTAATTGATGTAAAGACCTCATCGAAGATTTATGTGGAAGTGGAAAGGGATAGCTGTCCTGTAGATTCCAAAAAGATGCATGACCATAAGAAGCATGATGGAAGAATATGATTTAGCATCAACGCTGCAGCAATGTTCGAGTCTCACAGAATTATTTTCTATTGTTTATTAATGCATTATGCCATTTTCAACTGACTTTTTTGAATTGTGAATTATGTCATGTTTATGTGATACGTCTTCTACCCGTTGACAAATATTGCAAATCCATGAAACATGTTCTTTGCAATCGTTGCACCTCAAGATTGGCACCAAGATCTTTCCACACGATCTACATGATTCCTTGTTAAACACGGTTTCTACGCCTCTTTGTAATTATTAT
>JARBAW010000057.1 GCA_029237505.1 Nitrososphaerales archaeon | reverse complement strand
GGAATCTAATTTCCTATATGTTGGAGCAAAATACGACAATTTGGTTTCAGCAATAGATGAGTCAAATAACCAAATTGTGGAGAACATTACAGTACAGAGTCCAATTGCTCTAAGTCTTAACGCAGAAGAAAAGATTCTGTACGAAGCAGGTAGTGATGGAAAAGTTAATGCAATAGATCTCTCAAGCAAGAAAAACATATCCAGCATACAAGCTGAGCATGTAAAAAATATCATGTACAATCCAAATGACAAGTTACTCTATATTGTTGACCAAAACTTGACTAACATATTATCTAAGAATTCAAATGTTACAAAGAGCATGGCCATAGCCGTAAACACAAGTAATAACATTGTCAATAAATTTGAAACAGGTTTTATCATTGAGAATATTCTCATTAATACCTCAACAGATCAAGCATATCTTTTAGGGTATGATGGGAAAAATTCAAAACTATTCATTGTAAATTCACATTGATTATGTTTGAGACCAAAAATAACTGAGATGTTAATCTCATAGCTTCGAGAATTTATTAGACAAAATCAAGCAGAAAATGTATTCAGTATCAGTAAGAATGATGATTTCTAATAGAACTCTTTTTGTCCATTCAGATCATGCACCGGTGGTATCATAAAGATATACTATGATAACATCGATTAATAGGATGACAATACATATGCAAAAAAGATACTTTTGTTTTGAATGTGGAACAAATGTTCTTGAAGAGAAGATGGAAAATAGAATAGCAGGTTGGTTTGGCGTCTGTAAGCAATGTAACAAGAATAACATCTATTCGGTTGATTTCATCAAGGAAAATTCACTAATTTGATAACTTGACTGAATTATTTTATTCTCTTATCGTCTCCCTCTCTCCAAGATGATCTATTAACTATATCATGTTTTCACTATGTTGCATTGATGTTAAGTATACCACAGAAAAATTCCTCTCTTTGCTTTTTTGATTATTTCACTGAATTATTGATTCTACAATGTGAGTAATCCATGAATTACAAGAATAGTCTTGATGCCCTATATACAATTTTGAAATTGGGTGGAAAAATTACCCATGCCCCATGTCATTTATCACTCATGTTAAATGGATTAAGATATTATTCAATAGAAGTAACAATAAATGGAGATCATTTCCTAATACAAGCATTTGAACAGGAGGCATGCGATCTGTTTCATGCAGTAATGACTATACTTGATGAAAAAAAAATTGAAGTAATCTTCAGATGATTATTTTTATTGATTTGCATTCTTTTCATTGCATTCTTTTCATTGTCGATTACCATCAACAGAAGTTTTCGTTAGATTATTATCTTTGCGTTGCTGTATTCAAACCATTGCAAACAACAAGCAGTGATTGGATCAATCTTACGGTAAAATTTAGTAGTAACTGCAAGACATGTGGGAAAAAGATAGCTAAGGGTGAATTGGCACTGTGGTCAAGATCAAATAAGGCTATTAAACATGTAGAATGCCATACTAAAGACTTGTCAAACCCGGCATATGCTTTGGCTAATTCAAAACAATTAAAGTGTGCTATTTGTGGATCGTTGGCCGGATGTCCTGAATGTGAATTTGAGAAAGACTGTGATAGATCTGTTGTTTCACAACTATGCGTTTGTAAGAGATGTTATAATGATAAAATGCCGCTGGAAAAATATTATGAAGTTATCAATTCACTTGTAATTGGCAAAGACTGATAATATATTCGATATTGTTGGATAGGCTTGTCAAATTTATGATATACATACCAGAATATTACTGAATTCTCTATCATCTGAAAAGTAATTAAATACTGGATATTGATACTCTAGACAAATGGATAGTCGGGGCTACTATGCAATTCTTGGAGTCTCGCATAACGCTAATTTTCTAGAAATAAAAAAATCATATCGAAAGCTTGCGAAAAAATATCACCCTGACAGAAACAAGTCTCCACTAGCAGAAGAAACTATCAAAAAAATTAATGAAGCATTTGAAATTCTGTCCGATAGAAGAAAAAGAAAACAATACGACCTGGAAGCGTCTAATGTTTACGACGCAACAGATTCGACTATTGAAGAGAAAGAGGAGAATCTATCGGATCAAATGCAAAGAAATTCGCATGATTTTACAAAACCTGAATTCAAAAGCAATCTTGGTTATGATAACCTGCTTTTAGATACTATTAAAAGTAGATTTCATATCCTAATCGAACCAAGTTTGTGTTTGGCATTTGGTGGTTGTGAAACTATATCCCCAAAAGTTTTCGTAGTTGACAAAAGCAAACACATTAATCCAAAGGCAAAAGTACAATCAGAGACGGCCGATACTCTGGATAGGATCGTTATGGCCGCTCAGGCTTGTCCGACAAAGGCAATAAAAATAATTGATAGATATACTGGAAATCAAATATATCCATAAAATACACAGCAGAAAGTGATCTTTCAGTAATTATTATTTAATAGTCTTATATGCTCAGCCATTATACACCTATTGAACACAAAATCAATATTTCTTTCCTGGGCGATTCTTTCTGCATCACTATTTTGAATACCTTCCTGCAACCAAATTACTTTGATGCCCAGCTTCTTTATAGAATCTTCTACGACAGGATAAACGTCTTCCGAAGGCCTAAACACGTCTACTATATCTACTTGTGATTTGATATCTGACACACGCGAGTATGTTCTTCTACCTAGTATTTCGACAGCCGAAGGATTTACTGGCATTATATTATATCCCCTTTGTATCATGTATTTAGGAACAAAGTGAGCAGCCTTAGCAGGATCTCTCGACATTCCGACTACGGCAATATTCTTGAAATCATATATTTTTCTAATTTCCTCATCTGTTAGTCTGTCAGTTCTACTCATATACATCCATCATGATGATTCCTTAAAATGGTTAGTATGAAAAGACTGGTGCTATATGGTTTTTATATTGAACATAATTGTAATGGTCTTGTGAAAATATCCAAAAGAACACATGCATACAGCGTCAGGAGAAATGAAAGCAAAAAAGTTGAAAAGACTAGAAGAAGGAAGCGAAATACTCCCAGATGATTCTGATAAATTTGAAAGTTCTCCGATAAACCGAAAAAAAAAGCACAAAATTAAGCTCTAGTTTGGAAAAGTTCTAAAATTTCCTGCATATATTACCGACTGCGAATTATTTACGACAATGCATATATATGAGAATAAAACATAAATATAAGAAACAGACATTGTCTCAATTTTTGTGGGGTATTAGAATTGGTTAAAGATATTTCTTTATTTAGTGACCGCTGTCCAAGATGCGGAAAGGGCCCAATGGTCACAGATAACTCGAGTGGAGAGATGTTTTGTGGCAATTGTGGATTTGTAGTTACCGAACGTATTGAAGAAACTGGTCCAGAATGGAGAGCTTTTTCAAAGGAAGAGCATGAAGACCGCAGCCGAGCGGGTATCCCAACTTCTCTTGCCATGCATGATATGGGACTAGCTACAATAATTGGACCTGTTGACAAAGATGCCTCAGGAAAACCTCTTTCTGCATCCATGAAAAGTACCATTGAGAGGCTAAGAACTTGGGATAGTAGAAGCCAGGTACACGAACCAGTCGATCGTAACTTTAGACAAGCTTTTAGCGAGTTGGATAGACTAAAAGATAAACTTGCAGTAGGTGATGCCGTAATCGAAAAAGCCGCATATGTCTATAGAAAAGCACTTGAGAAAGGACTTGTTAGAGGAAGGTCAATTTCTGCTTTAGTGGCTGCTGCACTTTATGCCGCTTGTAGAGACACTGAGACACCAAGGACATTAAAGGATATTGCTCATGCAAGCAACATCAAGAAGAAAGACGTAGCCAGATGTTATAGACTATTGATTAGAGAACTAGACTTGAAAATGCCTGTCGTAGATCCTGTCAAGTGTGTAGCACGAATTGCAAGCAAGTCCGGACTTTCTGAAAAAACTAAAAGAAAGGCTTTAGAGATATTGAAAAAAGCTGAACAGGGCAAAATATCTGCAGGAAAAGATCCTATGGGACTAGCTGCTGCTGCACTGTATGTAGCTTGTGTAATGAATGGCGAAAATAAGACTCAAAAAGATGTAGCAGAAGCCGCAGGTGTAACCGAAGTAACCATAAGAAATAGGTACAAAGGTTTAAAGATACATCTCAAACTATAATTTTATTTATTTCTGTACATTTTTCACTTTTGAAATCCTAACAAATAATCATTTAATTTAGCAAATAGTTACTTAATAAAAGAACTAAAAAAATAGATAAAAAATAGTGGATTTTTTAAATTACTTGCCACGGTCTTGTTGCAAATGTTACTCCAAGTCCAGCACCAATCAGTATTACCTGATATGCAACATTGCCCCACGGAACTGGTTTCAATATTGCTGGTCCAGAAACCTGAATAGTTTGTCCAGGACCAAGTCCAGGACCTACATGTTCGACATTCAACTGTGTATGAACATGGTAAACACCTGGTTCAAGAGCTTTTGCAGTAATCGAGTACGGAATTGTTCCTTGTGGAGGAATATCGAATATGTTTCCTGGAGGATCTCTTGCTATAAACTCCCATCTGTTACCAGCGTTGGTTGACTCACTAAAGAGTGACAACCATGCTCTCAATGGTTTGTTTACAAGACTTTGTAGATTTCCAGTCACAACGAGCTGATCTCCCGTATTCAATGTTTGTGCTGAGAATGCTTCATCTTGAATTCTTACGAATCTACTCTGAAGCTGAGCTTGAACTCCATGTCCTTCAGCAGTTTGAACAATTGCTATCATTGTCGAAGTGGACATTACTATTGCAAATAGTGCAACTACCGCTATCTTTATGTTCGACGTATAATTTACACCTAGCCTTACCAGAAAAAACAAAGATATATGCTTTGCTATGACATTGCTTTCTCGTAGTTAGTTTCTTTGTTATTTGGCGAGAATATTGTTTGTAACGCGCCTAAAATCTTAAAGCATGAAAAGCTATATTAGAAATTTCTAACTAAAAAAGTACGTTTACAGAATCTAGACGCAAAATTTAAAAAGGAATCCTTTGATGGTAAACACAATGACCTATCCAAAGGGATATAGTGGCGGTGGCGGCGGCGGTGGCCGTACCAGTTCAGGCGGCAGCAGTGACGAAATAGAACACATGATCGGTAAACGTGTAGAAAAGATGACGCCAGTTTACATCATAGGCTTCATACTTTGTTGGGTTGCGACAGCTGGTGGTGTTTATGTTGGTGTAACTGTTTACCCATGGGCATATCCGTTACCAAGTGGACTTTATGCTCTATCAGTATT
>JARBAW010000056.1 GCA_029237505.1 Nitrososphaerales archaeon | reverse complement strand
GAGGGTATTGCTGAGGCAATTGGAATGGTAAAGGTCAATGAAAAATGGAAGCATAACAAGAAATCCATAATGCCACAAAATGATTATGGAAAGTGTGTGTTTTGTGGTCTTTGTGTAGATGCATGTCCGTTCTATGCATTATACATGACAAATGATTACGAACTATCATCATTCACAAAGGAGCACCTAATATACACTCCATCACAACTGGGAATCAAGCCAAAATATGACGGTGATGTGGAATTGAAGATAGGAACCAGGGGTGCTGATCATGGTTGATGCATATTTTGTTGGAATAGCGATCCTCACTATCGGAACTTCTATTGTGGCACTAGAAAGCAAAGAGCTGATTTATGGAGCAATAGCGCTTGCAATTTCCATGTTGGGAATTGCCGGATTCTTCCTGTTGTTGGATGCCCAGTTTGTAGCCATGTTTCAAATTACTGTGTATGTCGGTGCCGTAGCTGTGTTAGTGATATTTACAGTCATGCTTGTTAGAACTCAAGACTTATTTTCTACTAAAGACGATAAGGGTAGGAAAGTAGGTGGTATTATTTTAGCTCTTGTAACTTTGGGTGGAGTTGGTGCTATATTCCTTGTATCTGGGATAACTAATCCTATGTTTGGTAATCTAGATTCTGACCCAATTGATATCAAAGAAATTGGCAAATCTATGCTTACATATTATTCCCCGGCGCTTATAGTACTGGGACTTACATTAGCAGGCGCTGTTATTGGTGCTTTGGCACTAGCAAGAAGAGAGGGGTTGTTAAAAGAAAATGAATCAATTAATTGACTTTGTAATAATTTCAATCGCACTGTTTTCGATTGGTATATATGGTCTTGTGGTCAAGCGAAACGCGATACGCATGATATTTTCAATTGAGATTATTGCAAATGCTGCTAATCTAAATTTAGTCGCTTTCTCAAGACATGTTCATAATGTTGAGGGACAAGTCTTTGCATTATTCTCTATTGCGATTGCGGCAGCAGAAGTAGCTGTTGCATTGGGAATCATAATCATTGCCTACCGATTGTATAAACAAATAGACGTCCATGAATTCAGGAGTTTAAAAGGATAATAAATTATTAAGTGATAAATTTCATGACCGAGTCATATTATCTTCTAATAGCAACATTCCTTCCATTGCTTGTTTCGCCCATTGCCTATATACTAGGAAAAAGGAGCGGAAGTAATGCAACAACATGGTTCTCTTTTGGAATACTTGCTATTTCAACGACGTTACTGTTTATTGCATCGTTTAACCTTCAGGGAGGAAGAAGCGCTTATGTAGAATCATATGCTTGGAGTCAATTTGGAAATTTTGGATTGAGAATTGATGGGTTAAGTTTACCGTTTGCAATTATTATTAATATTTTGTGTACAGTTCTTACTCTTTATTCAAAGCCATACATGTTACATAAAATCAAAGAATCCTTTGAAGAGAACTCTAGTAAAAGAGAAAGCATTTCAGATTCAGGCAAGTATGGAACAAACAGTGGAGGAAACGAAATAAAGACAGTAACACTATCAAAATTAACGGAAGAACAATACGTCAATCATCACATGGGGCTGTATTTTGCTCTCTACCTAACTTTCTCGATGGGAATGCTAGGCACAGTTCTAGCAACTAATTTGATAGAATTTTATGTGTTTTTCGAGTTGATGCTTGTTCCTTCATTCTTTCTTTTAGCATTTTATGGTTATGGCGAGAGAAAAAGAATAGCTTTAATGTTCTTTTTCTGGACTCACGTCGGGGCTGTAGTTCTGCTCTTGGGTTTACTTTCTATGGGACTTTTCAGCGGTGGATTTGATTATGATACTGTGATGCACAATGTCGATAAGATTCCCGAGCAGTGGCTTGTACTGATTGTCTTTGCTTTGGTAATAGGTCTAGGTGTAAAATTGGCTGCGTTTGTCTTACACATATGGCTTCCTTATGCTCACTCAGAAGCTCCAACTCCGATTTCAGCTTTGTTGTCACCTGCAATGATCGGCATTGGTGCATATGGCTTGTTAAGACTCTGGCTAGAGTTGCTCGTAGGGGACTATTCCCAATATAGTATTTACATAAACCTTTGGGGATTGGCTACAATGATATACGGTGGTGCAATGGCAATGATGCAAGATGATATTAAAAGGGTATTGGCTTATTCTAGTATTAGTCAGATGGGTTATATTCTATTTGGTATCGGTTCAGAGAGTGTTCTCGGGATCACTGGTGCAACTTTCATGTATGTAACTCATGGTTTGGGAAAAGCCATACTCTTCATGATGGCTGGTTCAATCATACTCCAAACAGGAACAAGAAGTATGTCAAAACTTGGAGGCCTTGCAGGAAGGATGCCATACACTGCAGTGATTGCTATGATTGGAGCACTTACAATTATGGGAATCCCTCCGACCAGTGGTTTTATGGGAGAATGGATATTGTTTAATGGTGTATTGCAGTCAGGCCTACAAAATTCTGACACTTTAAGAATTGTGGCATTCGGCCTTGGAATATTGGCAACCGTTTTATCTGCTGCATATATCTTGTGGATGTACAAGAGAATATTTTTTGGTAAAATACCCGAGCAGTATGCAAAAATTAGGGATTCTAATAGATATGTGACGGTCACGATGGCTGCACTTGCCGCTATTACACTGTTCCTAGGTGTCTATCCAAATCCGATGTTAAATCCCATTACTAATTATGTACAAGAGATGTTTTCTGGTGATAGTACTGTACTGCAAATTGGCACTGCGCATCCAGTCAATATTTCTTCATCATATCTTAATAGTAGTAACAGTCAAATGACCGTTTCCGGGGGCGATTCCTAATAATGAATCTGAATATGAATGATATCCCACATAATGACGCTTTAGGAGGGGAACTAGATTGGTAGATCTTCAAGGGATAATTGGATTTGAAGGAATGGGAATTAATGCTTGGCTTATTTGGATTCTCCCGTTTGTAGGTGCCGCACTAGTTCCTGCAATCGCAAAGGTCGGTAATCGAGCAAGAAATTATGCAGCAGTCGGCTTTGCACTTGCAAGTGCACTGTCTGCAGCTACTCTATTACCAATAGCACTTGATGGCGGCCAAATTCATAGTCAAATAAACTGGATTCCAATTTTGAATATTTATGCGGGAACACTGGCAGATTCATTATCCATTCTCATGACAAATATTGCTGCATGGATCTCATTTCTGATTTTCATATACTCATTAGGATACATGCATGGTGACAAGAATCTTACAAGATATTGGTTCTTTATGCTATTCTTCATTGGTTCTATGCAGTTAATAGTACTTTCTGATAATTTGTTAATGGTATTCTTTGGATGGGAAGGAGTAGGGCTTGCTTCATTCGCTCTAATCAGTTTCTGGTATCATGATAAGAAGAAAGACTTTGTTGGAACGCCCGGACACTATGCTGGAGGCATCCAAATGTGGGCGTCCCCATCACATGCTGGACTGAAGGCATTTCTTATGACAAAAGCAGGTGACATCATGATGTTGTCCGGAATGTTTCTTATTTTTGGTTATGCCGGCACCTTTGGCTTTACTGAGCTGTTACAAGATCAGTCATGGGCTGCGGAAATGGCAAGGAGCAATTTACTTGTTCCAGCCGCAGTATTGATCTTTGGAGGTGCAATTGGAAAATCTGCACAATTTCCATTAAATGAATGGTTACTTGAAGCAATGACCGGTCCAACACCAGTTTCGGCACTTATTCATGCTGCCACAATGGTAAAAGCTGGAGTCTTTCTCGTTGCAAGAATTGGACCTCTCTTCTTTGCGGTATCTGCCTTAAATTCGTCTCAATTCTTTGAAGTTGTTGCATGGGTAGGGGCAATAACAGCATTCTTGTTAGCAACACAGGCGTTGGTTAACCCAGAAATTAAGAAGGTGCTAGCCTATTCTACAGGATCTCAGATAGGGCTCATGATGATGGGATTAGGAATTGCTGGACTTTCGTCATCTTTTGTCGACGGATATACTTCTGGATTCTTTCATTTGATGAGCCATGCAATGTTTAAAGCTTCATTGTTCATGGGAGCAGGAGCAGTACTCCATGCTGTCGGTTCACGGTTTATGACAGATATGGGAGGCCTCAGGGGTAAAATGAAAAAGACATTCCTATTTATGATGATGGCCGGCCTATCATTAGCAGCTGCTCCGTTTATCACTTCTGGTTTCTGGAGTAAAGATGCAATTTTTGCCTCTGTTTTAGAATCAGGTTATCAATATTCCTGGATTCTCTTTGCCATTGCTGTTATGGTCTCATTCATGACTGCATTCTATACATTTAGGATGCTTGGTATGACATTCTTTGGAAACAATAGTAAATTCATACAACAAAACGAAAGCAATCAACATATCCATGAAGTTAGTGCTGTAATGTGGGTGCCGTTTGCCATACTTGCAGTGGCAAGTATTGCGGTAGGTTTAATTGGATTTGCATTCGAACATCAGCTCCACGAAATGTTTACCTCATATCTTGCTGGTACGTTTGGTATTCATACGGAATTATCAGCAGCCCATGAAGTTCCAGCTGAAAGTGGATCAGGATTTTTGGGATTAGGTGAACTTAATCCTATGGCAGTTACTGCGTCAATCGGGGCTTTCGCACTGGGTGCATTACTAGGAGGGTTGGTATACATGAAAAGAGTCATTAGCCCTGAAGTGGTTTCAAGAAGCATTATTTCTAGGGCAGTCTGGAAATTCTTCTTTAATAGATGGTATCTTAACACTGCATTATATTGGGGAGCAGTGATAGGGCCGTTGGCTATTTACCGAATCATATGGAGATATTTTGAAAGTACCATAATTGACGGAATTAATCCTGGACTTCAGGGTTCAATGACATATTTCTCAAAAGTTATCAAAGCTGGACAAACAGGCATAGCACAGACATATCTTTTTGTTTTCGCTGCAGGTCTAATGATAATAATCATGTTGTTGTTCTTGTAGGAATGAAATAAAAATGGATTTCTTATCTACTCCTTTGTTAGTAACTGTAATATTGGGTTCAGTTGGACTTGCAATCCCCATTATTGACTCTCTAAGGAAAGAACGTGGTGCTGGCAATAAATTATATTCTGTGATATCAGTTGGTGCTATAATACTCATTCTTGGTATCATTAGTATTCGATTATTTTCAGGAGAACCTATTCCTACTATAGAATTTGGCAAAGGTATGCTTGCCGATGATATGTTTGGCGCCTTCTTTGCAATATCGTTATTGATTGTATCCGTAATGGTAACCGCTTCCTCTTGGAATTACATGAAAAACAAGACTAACCCAGCAGCGTATTACTCGTTGATTCTCCTGTCAAGCATCGGCATGATACTAATAGCATATTCAACCGATTTGGTAATGCTCTTAGTTGCATGGGAGCTGATGTCAATACCAACTTATGCTCTAGCTGCATTTTCAAAGCGTGATCCTATTTCCAATGAGGCTGCCATCAAGTACTTTCTATTTGGTGCCCTTTCATCAGCAATTCTTGTAGTAGCAATTGGTTTAGTGTATGGAATTACTGGGACCACAAACATTGGTCAGGCGATAATATCTATGGTGAATGTTCAACAGGACCTAGTTCCAATCACACTGCTTGCCGTGGCGTTATTTATAGCAGGATTTGGATTTAAGATGGGCCTTGTTCCATTCCACATGTGGTTGCCCGATGCATATGAGGGCGCGCCTACTCCTATTGGAGCGTTACTCGCGGCAGGTACAAAGAAAGCAGGATTTGCTGCTGCCATACGTGTAATTGTTCTTGCAGTCTTTGTGCTGCATTTGGATTGGTCAATGACATTGGCCATAATTGCTGTATTTACGATGACATTGGGAAACTTGGGAGCATTGGTACAAAAAAGTGTTCCTAGAATCCTTGCATATTCAAGTATTGCTCAAGCAGGATACATTATGATAGGTCTTTCTCTTGCTCCATATAGTGACCAGGCTCTTGGAGGCTCACTATTTCATATTATTAATCACGCCGTGATGAAATCAGCCGCGTTCATTGCAGTTGCTGCTGTTGCCATTACTCTTGCTAGTTACAGTATTGAAAAGTATAGAGGACTTGCAAGAAGAATGCCTCTGACTGCTATCGCATTGTCGATATCATTATTGGCATTGGCAGGAGTTCCGCCTTTGAATGGATTTTGGAGCAAACTAGTATTATTTAACTCGGCAATTGTTACAGGGCCCGAAGTTTGGTGGGGACCATATTTGGCGATTGCTGGAGTTTTGAACAGTGCGCTTTCGCTCGGATATTATGCCTGGATCATGAGAAAAATGTACATGGAAGAAGGGCCAGATATGACAAGAGTCAAGGAGCCAAGAGCAATATCGGCTGTACTAATTTTCGCAATGATCTTTATGGTTGGTTTTGGTATATGGCATGCACCAATACTAGACTTTGCCACAAATTCGGTACCAAATCTTTCTCAACTCGTCTCAGTACTGCCGTCTGTTCCAATAAAATAGACGGTTTGTATTCCAATGACACAACAGGCGTCTCAAAAAATATAGATCTTAATATTCGTAGTAGGTTATACGTTCCTATTTAAGGCTCATATCCTTCATGATTTTTACCACTTTGTCATCGGTAATCTCTTCAAAATTATCATAGAATTGAGCAACTGAGGTGAAATTACTAGTTGGAGGTATCAATATTGTCACTACTTCATCGACTTCGGTTCTTAAGAGATCTACAGTTTCTTTAGGTGCAACAGGTATAGCAATAATGATCTTTTTAGGATTCTTCTTTCTAATCCATCTGGCTGAAACCACTAGCGTAGCGCCTGTTGCTGCGCCATCATCAACAAGAATAACTGTTTTGTTTTCAATATTGTACTCATCCCGTTTTGGTCTATACAGTAAGCTCCTGCGACTAATTTCTCGGATCTGCGATTCTTTTTCCGTCTCTATGTAATCCGCTGGCACTCTCAAAGCTTTCACAACATATTCATTTAGATAAACAGTATCTTTATCCATTATGGCTCCAATACCAAGTTCTTTATTGTTGGGGGCTCCTAATTTTCGGGGTATAACAATATCAAAATAATTGGCAGATTTGTTTTTGTAAATCGCATATGCTAATATCACACCTCCGCGCGGTATTCCGAAGACTAGTATATCTTTGGCAATTTCGTCTCTAATCTCGTCGTTTAGTTTGGCCATGAGAAGCTCTGCGGCGTGTTCTCTGTTTTTGAATCTTTTGACGGAACTATTCTCTGTTGACATTTGAAAAGATATTATATAAACTATCTAATTTGCTATAAATCTTTTCAACATATTACTCAAAGATTTAACAGTTCAAATGTTATGAACTATTTTTATATTACAATCCTGTATACAGTAACATATTAAAATATAAAGGACATGTTATACATTCTAATCAGAAGTGCGAATAAATTCAATAAAGTACAAATTGAATTACAATCCAGCAAAGTATGATTACAAGTCTATGATGTATGTGAAGGAAAATATAACATATGATAATTTCACCAAGGCACGTGAACATCAATGGCAATGTGATAAATGCAATTGCACGTTTTCGAAATATCCTGCTCTCAAAGAACACAAGACTGAGAACCATTCATACTAGTACCCGTGATTGGCATATTTGCTATTAGTTATGCGAAAAACGTCGTGCTTGTCCATTATTATTTGTATTAAGGTAAGTTCATTTTATTATTAGTTAGGAGATCAATATCAGTTGGTTTTAGTTTTTTTATCAACAGGATAATAGATTGTAATTTTTGATAATGATCTCATAATTGTTCTACGATATGTATATTAGCTCCGAAAAGAATGATTGTTTCAAACCTTGATCAGTGTCATTTTCACGTTACTGATTATTTCACTTTTGATTTTTGCTTCAGTTATTAACCTTCATTCGGTGAGAGCTCAAGAGGAATTCGCTGAAACAGAATTTGAGGAAGAAGGAAAGCCAAAGCTTTTTGACTCAAACCTCAGAATTTCTACGGTTGTTGAGGGATTAAATACTCCCACTACTATGGCTTTTGTGGGCCCTGATGATATTTTAGTTCTTGAAAAAGATACTGGTATGGTAAAAAGGATAGTCGATGGTAAAGTTCTTCCAAAACCTGTTCTTGATATTAGTGTCGCCAACTCTGTTGAGAGATGCTTGTGTGGAATAGCAGTATCAAAACACGGTTCAACAACTTATGTTTTTCTTTACTATACTGAAATTGAAGGAAAAGATGGTGACGATAAGGCGGGTAAACAGCCAATTGGCAATAGGGTCTACAGATATGAGCTTTCAGGTGATTCACTAATTAATCCATTACTCTTGATGGACTTACCAGCAAATCCCGGACCTAGGCATAATGGCGGTGACATAATAATCGGACCGGATAATAATCTCTACGTAACAATTGGTGATGTGGATGGTTCTTTTAAGGGCCCGACTACAGAAACTAGAACCCAAAATTATAAGGGTGGTGTTGATCCTGATGGAAGAGGCGGGATTTTGAG
Organism: Nitrososphaerales archaeon; assembly: GCA_029237505.1. Classification (GTDB taxonomy): domain Archaea; phylum Thermoproteota; class Nitrososphaeria; order Nitrososphaerales; family Nitrososphaeraceae; genus TA-21. The sequence goes on along the minus strand of JARBAW010000056.1, from coordinate 9,008 downwards.
AATAACTCAGGATGGACAACCTACTGACGGTATACTCGGAGATTCAATTCCATTGAGAATATACTACGCTTATGGAATAAGAAATAGCTTTGGGATGGACTTTGATCCTATATCTGGTAATTTGTGGGATACAGAAAATGGACCTGGAAACGGTGATGAAATAAATTTGGTTCTCCCTGGATTTAACAGTGGTTGGCAGCAAGTACAGGGACTGTCATCAATGGAAGACTCATTCAGTGAATCTGATTTACAAGATTTCGACGGAAAGGGACATTATAGCGATCCAGAACTAGTTTGGGTTAATACGGCTGGACCAACTGCTGTAAAATTTTTGGAATCAAATGCACTTGGAACTATATATGAGAACGATATGTTTGTAGGTGACGTGCATAACGGAAGAATATATCATTTTGATTTAACCTCCGATAGAAAAGATTTGGTTCTTCCACAAGCACTCTCATCAAGAGTTATCGCAAAGCCCTCATCTCCTGGAGTAAGTAGTATTGTGTTTGGTGAAGGATTTGGTGGCATCACTGATTTGGAATTGGGTCCTGATGGTAATTTGTACGTCGTGTCAATAGGCCTTGGAAGTATATTTCAATTAAGTCATGCCCCGTGAAACGACTCTCATGATATGCATAGAACAGGCTCTCGAAAAAGATGCTATCTGTTATTATGACCCATGAAAGTTGCAACTCCAAAACTAAGTCGTTCTTATTGCAACAAAAAATTAAAATAAAAAAATAGTTTCTTATAGATGTATTAGTCCGCCTTGTTGACCGACATGCGGAGATTGACCAACATATCTCCTCCTAAAGTGCCCAGAAGGTCGCTTAGAGAGCAATTCAATAAACCAAGCTTCATGTTCGACTTCCTCTTGCATGATCCTTTGGGCAATATCGTAAGTACGAGGATCCTTTCCGGCTGTCATATCACATACTTCTCCCCATGATCGAATAGCACACTGTTCTGCCGCGAGTAATATTTCGATTATGGAGGTCAGATTTTCCCAATTTTCTGGGAGATATGCATCAGGGCAACCTGCCTGATCTGCGAATTTTCTAATATCTCTTGGTAATGAGCCTCCAAGTTCATATAATCTCGGCACCATTGCCTCAAAGTGATTTCTGTCCTCAATCCTTGCTTCTTCAACGATTTCCTTGATTCCCTCGCCATCAAGACCTGTACAGTGCATTCTTAAAATTGTGTAATAATAATAAGTGGTAAATTCTGCACCTACACCTTTGGTTAACAATTCTTTTAACTTTTCGATATCAACACCATTCTTCTTTAAAACTTCAATTGCAACAATATTTGGGACCTTACCCTTTGTATCACTCATAACAAAAAAAGTAGATAATATTCTATAAAAGTCTTGTTATGACGTTAATCCTTGACCATATTCGAATTATTCATTTGAAAATAATTGATTACTAGTTATAATCTGAAAATTGAAGGTAATTTTTATATCTGAAGTCATTGTTAGTTTGCTATGAGTTTTGTCGACAGTGATGGAGGTATCATTGTACCAAAAACAATAAGGCCGCTTATTGACTATGAACCGACTATGTTGGGGGAAAAAAGAGGGTCAATAAAACAATACAGGCGAGGTAAATTGCACATACGCGAATATGATACCTACTACAGTGTTCATTATGATAGAATTGATCCTAGGGATGATCCTTTTGGACATATAATGTTGGATGCCTCAAAATATTTCCCTGGTGTTATTATGCTTTCATTTCTTTCAAATTACATTGTAGACAAGGAAAAGTGACACAAATTGAACTTGGCTATATCATCAATTATTCCGATGTTTTTCAAACATTACACAACCGCCTTATGGGAATATGACCTAAGTGGTGAAATGAACATTGTTAGAAGATAGCAAAGAGATTTTAGAGTCTGCAGTGGAAACTGATATAAAAGAACCTTCCTTCGAATTTAAGAACCCGTCAATTTGGCTAATATTCAAGACTATAGTAAAGCTAATTCCAGTCATCGTGTATCTTAGGAAGGATAGGAGGGAATGGGTGAAAAAGGAAGGCAAAAATGTAAATGAAAAAAAGTTCAGAAAGCATGCAGAAAAGGCTTTAAAGACTTTTGTTACTCTTGGACCATCTTACATAAAACTTGGTCAGTGGTTATCCTCAAGAGCAGATCTGTTACCACAGCCTTATCTGGATGTTCTGGAAAAACTCCAAGATGATGTATTACCTGAACCTTTTTTAGATGTAAAGCCAATTATTGAAAAGGAACTAGGTCCATTAGAGAATATTTTTGAGTACTTTGATAGTTCTGCAATTTCTGGGGCAAGTTTAGGTCAAGTCTATAAGGCAAGACACAAAGAAAAAGATGTAGTAGTAAAAATTAGCAGGCCAAATATTGAAGAAACCATCGGACAGAATATCTATATTTTGAAAAAATTGTTACCCCTTGCAACTCGATTTATTGATGAAAATCTCAGATTTTCAGCAGAAGGGATGCTTTCTCAATTCATAGAAACAGTGCATGAAGAAATGGATTATAGAATAGAAGCTAGAAATTTAATACAAATAAAGAATAATCTAAGAGAAGATAGAACGGTGATAATTCCTAAAGTTTTCTTGGATAGAACTTCACGTCACGTAATTACAATGGAGTACATACCAGGAACCAAAATTACTGATATAAAGACATTAAATAAAAATAACATAGATAGGTCAAAATTAGTATTTCGTATTCATAGATTATTTTTTAAAATGTTGTTACGTCACAGTATTTTCCATGCAGATCCTCACCCAGGTAACATTGCAATTACTGATGAAGGATCAATAATACTTTACGATTTTGGAATGGTTGGTAGACTAGATGATGAAACAAGAAGAAGACTGGTAAGATTGTATTTGGGACTTGTAGATAAAGATCCGGTAAGGACTACTGATGTGTTATTAGAACTAGGAACGCTAGAACCAACTGTTGATAGAAGATTGGTGGAAATGGGGCTTGACTTGAGTATACAATCATTACATGGCAAAAAGGTGGATAGAATGGAGGTGAAGGCACTTCAAGATTTGGCAAACAAAACTTTAAGTCGATTTCCATTCAGATTGCCCAAAAATCTTGCACTATACATGAGAATGGCCTCAATTCTTGAAGGAATTTACCACTACCATGACGTAAAATTTCAATTTGTTCGTGTATTGGTAAGTTTACTTGAAGAAGAAGGTTTGATTAAGGATGCATATATTGAAGAATTTGAGAGATATGTGAATAGATTTGTAAAGGGTGTAGAGGTCTCAAGTGAGCTTGCACCCATGTTAAAGCAATATTTAGCTGACCAGAAATCAGAAAATAGGAATAGATCAAGTTCTAATGTTCTTCCAATCAGTATCATCTCATCAGCGATTTTTATTGGATCAGCCCTTGTCTTTCCATATGAAAGGAATTTCACTTATTTTGGAATTGCGATATCTGCTGCAATGTTATTTGGGACCTTCATATTTAATAAATTGGGTAGAAAGTAAAGAACGCATCCCGCTACTATCGTAGACATTGGAATTGAAAGTCTCCTGACTACTTGTGTATTCTTAATTGAACTACAAAATTCTATTCTTGAACCTTATCGTATAACATTTCTATGTCTCATCATTCAGTCTTATCTAATTGTAAAATATGCGGAATCTGTATATACCATAATTTTAGGCTATGATCTATCCAAGTTCATATAAACTAAAACTTCTCTATGAAAACGATGAATCTCAGTTCAAGGACCGTACTCCTACCTTCAATAGTTCTATTGATTGGTGCTGTATTTGGTACAACGGCAACAAATGCGTTCGCAGCAGATGATCCTTTTAAGAATAAGGTTGAAATTGAGACTGATGTGGATAACAAAAATACCTGTGATGAAACTGGCGATGGATTTAATCAAGGAATGTGTATTACCACTGATAATCTAGAAACAGGCACCTTTACAATGCAGGGAGAAAAGAACAAGATATCAATTGATGTAGAAGGGGAAAACCATAATGATTGTGATGAAAAGGGAGACGGAGACAATGAAAGTGTTTGTACAATCACATCCAATAAGGAAATTGGGGAAATAAATATTCTAGACGAACTGCCTTAATAAAAAATAATATATTAAATGGTTAGTACAAATAACAACCATCTTTTTTTATTTTTATTCGCGAAAGTACTGATTAGACTTATATCTAATGCTGCCACTAATTGTACAAATGAAAGTGCTACATGGTAGTCCGGGATTTGGTGTTCAACTATCCGAAAGTGAAGTAAAGGGTTTTCTTTCGGATAGCAAATTAAATCTTCATCTTGGAACCATCGATAAAGATGACTATCCTAATGTACATCCTACTTGGTATCTTTATGATGAGTCTAAGGACGTAATTTTTGTAGAAACTGGAAAAGAATCTAAAAAGACCAGTAATTTGAAAAGAAATGCAAAGATCTACTTTTGTATAGATGAGGGAAATCCACCCTATAAAGGCATCAGGGGTAAAGGAGACGTTAAGATCTTAAATAATCCTGATGCAAATCTTCCGATTGCGCAGAGAATAATGATAAAATATCTTGGAAGTATAGATCATCCTATGGCAAAATTATTACTTGAAAATGTAAAAAATGGAAATTCTGTATTGCTGGAAATTAAGCCAAAGTATTACTCTACATGGGATTATAGTAGGAATAATTGAACGACAGATCCCATTGGACATCTATATAACACTCTAATACTTCAAAAATAGTTGTAGATTTGCAATGTTAAATGAATTACTAAAAAAGGAAACTTTGAATTGTCAGTACCTGCTGGCAAATTTGATTCATTTAATTTCGCAATCCCCAAATTCATGATCCCCCTGCGAAGGATCAAAATTAGTTATTCTATCATCTCCTTCACCACATCTGAAGAAGTCCCCCCCTTCACCTCCGCTTAGCGTATCATTTCCTTGGCCCCCATACAGTCGATCGTCTCCATGACCCCCATCAAGAATGTCGTTATTTGAAGTACCGTACAAAACATCATTTTCAGTGCCGCCAATTAATCTATCAACACCATCTCCACCATGGATCTCATCATTACCCATGCCTCCATCAAGAACGTCTGTTCCATCCCCACCAGAAAGGTAATCATTTCCATCAGAACCATTAAGAATATCGTTTCCACCCTCACCTTGGATTTCATCACTGCCTGATAATCCATTCAGAATATCGTTGCCCCTAAATCCTCTTATGTCATCATCAGCAGAGGTTCCCAAAACATTGTCATTCGCAACAGTGCCCTTTATATCAACCGCCCAGACTATTGAAAAGCCAATTAAGAATATGGACATCATCATCTGCATGCAAAGTAGAACTATTCGATGAGTTGGGTCTATCATGTTGGTTTAGTAAAGTTAATCGTTTGATTATAAATATCTACACAATCTAATCTTTCTCCTAGAGTGACTCCATGTTAACCATAACAATCAATTTTCTCTTAGTACAGGTACAACTAAACATTAGCTGAATAAATGAAATGAATACAAATTCTGCACTCTAATAACCAGAGCGTAGATCATCGAATTATTTTAGTTTTGAATCAGCTAAGAATAAGTTGATACTTCATATAGAACTTGGATGAAAATTCAGAGACAAAGATTCAATTCAAGATTCAAGAGAATGATTTTAGACAGGAGAAGCTGTGAACGTTGTTTCAATAACAGTATACTAGCGTTGTTTTAAACGATATGAATCAAAAACATTTCCAAAAAGTATAATTAAAATTTAGGTATACATCTTTACAATTGGAGCTGTTTATAGGATGTTCTGGCTGGAGCTATAGTTCATGGGAAGGACCATTTTATCCTTCGAATTTGGATAATAAATTAATGTTACCATATTATTCAAAAATATTCAATTACGTAGAGATCGATTCTACATTCTATAATATTCCTTCTCAATCAATGGTAAGAAATTGGAATAGAAGAACTCCTAGTAATTTTAGATTTACTGTAAAATTTCCAAAAATCATAACACATGAAAAGAGATTCAGGAATGTGGAAAACGAATTATCGAGATTTTATGAAAACATTCAGCCTCTTAAGGATAAAATTCTAACATTGCTTATTCAGCTGCCGCCTTCCTATGAGCTTAAGGAAGGATTGGATACTTTTAGAAACTATGACTTTTTTTTTGACGACACGTTTAGATACGCAATTGAGGTGAGGCATCCTTCTTGGTTTAATGAATTAGCCTATAATATGTTTAAAAATAGTAACATATCGTTAGTCTGGAGTCAGATGGATAGACTGCAAACACCTTCCATCGTAACCACCGATTTTATTTACCTGAGACTAATTGGAGATAGGAGTATACATGAAAACAACTTTGGAAAATTACAACGAGATCGAAGTTCGGAAATGAAAGGGTGGGCAGACAAAATCAGTCAATTAGAGCGATACGAAAAAAATCTCAAAATGGGGATAGTCGCTGCCAACAATCATTATGGAGGTTATGGCCCAGGCACAGTAAATATGTTTAGGGAAATGATGAATTTAGAACCTAGAAACATAGATTATACCGAGATAAATGGGATTGTCAGCCAACTCGAAGTAGAAAAAAATTTTGATAACGGTTTGGCCAAAAGTAAAAAAGATAAACAAACCAAGATGTCTGATTTTGTATGAAGTTTTAGATATCTAGTCGAGAACTATAGAGGGAAAAACTGGAACTTTTTAATATAAATTAGATTCTAATCGTTAATTAATCGTCGTATCAATTGTAAGGATAAGCAATTGCACAAAAATTACATGAAAAATTCGGATCGGAGAATTATTATTATAATTTCTACAATCATTGTGATACTAGTGTCTGCTCACATTGATATATATCAAGATCTAAATGTTACAGCACAGGAAAATGACATAAACTTGATTATATCTGACCCCACAAGTAACAACTCTCCTAATTCTACGACTACTAATAATTCTGGAATTAAAACTCAAGCCGTACTTCAAAGTTTTACAATTTCATGTACTGACTTTATGAAATTATTTGACACAATTTCTGCATTGGATATTGGCGAGCAGGTTTCAGAGAAAAAGGTAAATCAGACTGCATTAGATGATATTGAACAAATCTTTAATTCATATGCGGGAAATTGCTCTCAACTTGACGAATATGAATTTGAATAAAGATACTCGATATTTACTCTCCTATTCTCGTGGCAAAATAATACACTCTAAGTGAAGTTTTTATTTTTTTTCGATTTTCTTATTATGATGAATGACACGACAGAACCTGCTGCAGCGGCAATGGTGATTGGAACAGCCAAGTTGGCTATGTCTGCTGAAATTGGTTCTGAAATTCGAATTGGGAAATCAAATGTCACCAACTTATTTGAGTCACTGGAGTCTCCTGCGAGAGGATTTTCCAGAATGTCTATGCTAAGGAGAAACAAGCCTGATTTATCAAATTTGTGATTATATGAATGGTGACCATTTGATAATAATATAGGTTGTGATTTTACCAATTCTCCTTTTTCATCAGATATTCTTATTGTGATGGGGGTGTCCGTTATAGGATTGTTACTAACTGTTGTAATCATGATGTTTATTCGTGTATCCTCCCCTGATATTGGAGTAATGGGGATTGTATTAATCCGGACATCATAATCACCAATGCGCTGTTGTAATGAATTGCTTAACAAATCCGCTGAAATTGCTTGCAGAGATGATAGAAAACTTATGAGGACGGTAAGTAATAGGATGTAAAATACTAGTTGCAAATTGATACATCCAAAGTCTTCTTGTTGTTCAACTCGAGCTTTAACCATTCTTGGCTTATCTTGGTCGTAGATATCGAGACGATGACTACGTTTTTACTGTTGGTTTTCATAATACTCGCAGGTCTTACTTGCCCTGAAGTGAACATTTCCACTATCTGAAACATAAATATTTCCAGAGGAATCCATCGCGATATCGTGAGGTATTAGGAACTGATCATCTCCACATCCTAGTGATCCCCATTTTGTAACAAAATCTCCATTACTATTGAATTTCTGAATACGCACATTTCTCGTATCAACGACATATACATTTCCTTCTTCGTCAGTGACTATGCCATGGTTTTCAACAAAGTGACCGTTCCCATAACCATAGCCTCCCCATTTCTTTGTAAAATTACCTTGGTCGTTAAATTTCGCAATAAATGAATTGTTTCTGCCATCAGTAACATAAACTGAATCATGTGAATCAATGGTAATATCATGTAAATGTACAAATAACATTCCAGGAGAATACGAATTCCATTTAGTCAAGAACTTTCCATCATTGGTGAATTTTTGAACTTCAGGATTATCCTGATCACTTGTATACACATTGTCATTAGAATCAACAGCAATTCCCCATGGTTTTATGAATTGGCTATCGCCCCTTCCCTTGCTGCCCCACATGGTAATGAAGTTGCCTTCACTGTCGAATTTCTGAATGTGCTGATTAGCGTAATCAGCTACAAAGATATTGCCTTCTGAATCTACTGCCATACTCTCAGGTTGCAAGAATTGTCCTGGTCCCTTGCCTTTTGTACCCCAGGCTTTAATGAATTTACCTTCACTATCAAATTTCTGAATGTTACATTTTTCTGCATCGCTGACGTATACATATCCATTCGCATCAACTGTAATTCCATGCGCATGTAAAAATTGTCCAGGTCCTATCCCCTTAGTGCCCCAAGCTGTTATCAGCGTGCCATTGCTATCAAATTTTTTTACGTAATGGAATCCCGGAAGATCATTAGTAACGGGTCCAACTCCAGCAGTACTGTTTTGTAAAGAAACATTACTAACATATTGAGACTGATCCTTGTTGTCCTTACAATTGAGGCTCTTTGCATCTTCTGAGGATTGAGAATACGTTGACTGAGAACCCATGACAGAAGCACTATACAAAATTAGCATTAATGAAATCAGAATCATAACGAACTTTAAATCAGTATTGAAGTATTCTAATTTTACAATTTTCATTTTGTTG
>JARBAW010000055.1 GCA_029237505.1 Nitrososphaerales archaeon | reverse complement strand
CATTAGAACTTTACAAATGTAAAATTTAAAATTTGACCTCTGATATTCATTTTTCCATTGCCAATTGAACTAGATGATTATGATATGTCAATACTAAAGTCATTATTTGAAGATGGCCGTAAGTCATTTCGCCAGATTTCACGCGAAACTGGTATCACAACTCCGACCGTAAAAGCCAGATTTGAAAGACTGGTAAACGTAGGCTTTATCCAGCGAGTCGTACCCGTAATTGATTTTGCAAAAGTTGCTAACGCTAGAATTAGTTTTGAAAAACAGGCTGAAAATTATGACAACCAGAATAGAATTCATCAATTCAAGAAAATAAAAAAGGGTTTGAAGATTGTTTTGGACTGTGATCTTTGTCATGGAGTTATTGCTGGAGATCCACAAGTTCTGAAATTTGCAAATTATGAACGATTCTTTTGCTGCATTTCATGCAAATCGGAGTATAAAAGAAAATATGGTGGAAGAATACGGTCAATTATAGAAAAATATGGAGAGTAGAATTTTATTTATGATTTATTGGAAATTATATCCTCCATCACAATACAAGGGGGTCTATATTAACTGCAATCAGTTCCTAGTGGACTCGCAATATATCAGACCTGATATTAACGCTGAATTTACTTTTTGTTGTTTGGAGCAACCATTCAAAATATAGAAATCATGGTCGCATTACCTCTAAAGTAATCGTTCTTCCCAAAATAACGGCAGCTAATGAAAGTGCAACATTTCCAAAGACATTTAATCCAAATAATGCGAATTGCTTGTTGTCCAGAAGAATAATTGATTCCAGCGCAAATGACGACATAGTAGTAAAAGATCCACAAAATCCTATAGCCAAAAACAAGGAGTACTTTGGATCCAGGTTGTAAGTGGTTGATAAAATTGAAAAGATTCCGACAATAAAGCTTCCGACGATATTGATAAGTAAAATATTCACAGGTACAAATCCGAATAAAATTGGAGACGATGTCATTTTGTATCTTAGAAATGCTCCAGCAAGCGCTCCAATACCTATCAAGATAAACTCTATTCCTTTCATATTGTATTTGCCTACCATTTCAATTCAAAGGATAGGCATTATCAGCATTCTTATAGAAGCGGTTTAGGGATTTCCCACGGCTAATGCCATAGCCTAAAAAAATAATGAGATATTTATTATTTAAATTTGTTGATTGAAACAGAACATGACCCGATTGAGCTTCAAGTCAAGATTATCTTTTCAAGTTGAAAAAATATTATTTTAAAAGATCTACAATTTGTTTTTTGTCCCTACGTGTATAGAATTAGATTAGCTAGTGTGTTTCCTCAATTGTTAAATAATTGACTTTCAACCTAATAAGGTTATGAATATTCAAACTGACAAGAGATCATTCTGTTCTGCAATCTCATTGCTCATGATGATTTTGACGTTTTCATTTTTTAGTTCTCACAACCAGGCAATCGCAGCAGACAAATTTAGTATTGAAACGAAAATAAATCTAAAAAAACTAAATAACCCAACTAAACTGAAGGTAGTAGCCTCTGCTAATGGTGATACCCAAGTGAAGATATTAGAAGCTGACGATCTAAACTCAAAAAGCACAACTGTTTCATTTCCATTTGATCAAAAGAACGATGTTGTTACTGTTGGCAGTCGGGATGAGTATTTTGCATGCGCCTATGATATCGATCCGAAAACAAACTTGATGATATCTTATTCTTGTGTTGAGGGTAATATTGAAAATGCAGGTGGCAAAAACACAATAAGCCTAGGTTCAGGAAGTGAAAATACATTGTCTACTGGATCGTTCAAACCTGTAAGGGGCGGTGACATAGATAAACCAACTATTAGAGTAGAAATACCGCTTTCTGACAGAAAAGATGTCAGAGATTAAAGTCGTAACAATGATTAAAGGAGAATTTGAATCACGTACAATTGATGCTCACAAGTTGCTCAAACAATCGGATCATAATACCATAGTCGTACCCCTCGTTTATGACAAGAGTCCCGAAATTGGTCCCATCCAGAAAGGAGATTTGTTCTTTGCCTGTGTTTCCGCAGATGAATTAAATCCACCTGAAGGAACAGAATGTGAACATAGACATACATCACACACAGGACACATTCATAATCTGGTCGCAAGATAGTTCCGTTGATAAGTTATACCGGATGTTTAAGAATATGAGTGAAGTCCCTGGTAAGTGGTACAACTTGCATCTTCCGATGTTACTTGAGAACGTTACAAAATTCAGTTGCTAGTATTAATTAAAAAAAGGACTTGTAAAAAGTTTTTAAACCAATATTCCAATCTATTGAGTAAATGAGTGATCAGGAAGTCAACGACGTTAAGGAAGTTGTGAAAGAATTTACAGAAGCCGATAACGCTATCAAGAGAGTATTCTCAAAAGTGGATCCAATATTGGTTGTCCGATTAATTTTTGATGAAAATGCAAATAAGGAGAATATCTATACATTAGAAATTATACTAAAACCCGATCAAGATACTGAACAAATAAGGGAAAGGGTGATTAGCGTTACAGGAATGGCACCAGGTTTTTATCTCAAGGGCACGAAAATGGTAGTTAGTCATAGCCTTGATCTTAAGTTATTAAAACGAATAAATGACTTGGACTTTGTAGTAAGCATCAAGGGAAGTCCATACAGCGCTGGTGGTTCTTCGGACTTTTAGCTGCATAGCTAACATTGACTTTATCAAGTAACTACTAATTAGTAATAGTCACCGAACCACGAGCCCATGTGCACCAATTGAATTATTACTCAATTTTATGTATATCTCCAGTAAAATTTTCATGAATCTATTTCATCTGTGTTGAAGTAAACGTTACCATTCTTTTTATCCTTGTCCAGGAATTTCTATTCTCCTATCTTACCATCTCCCAGCATTTGAGCCTAAGATATTATTCTACATAGAATTCTAAGAAAAAAAATCAACAAAATAGTTTATTAACAAGTACATAGGAATGAATGTTATATATCTATGATACCTAGTGTAAGTAACTATCCTAGCAAATAGAATTATCCTGTAAAAAAAGCCTTTTCCGATAACTTTGTGAATTTTCGATTGAATATAATTTTATTTTGTTTCAATTCGACTATTTCAATGGAATTTTAACCCTTATATCGGATGTTGCCTTAAATTGTATATGAGTGGAATTACAAACTGGGACGAAGTTATGAAAAAAGAAGCTAGGGGTATTGATGATTACGATTTGGGTGAAGTACATGATTTGAATGCAGATACTGTGGTAACAAAAAGAGGGATTGTTGATAAAGATAAATTCTTTTTACCCAAAAGCAGGGCAGTAAGATTCGATGGACATAAGGTATGGTTCAATGTAACTAAAGATGAGGCAAAGGCCTTCAAGAAAGACTAATCTGAACCAAGTCACATTCGTTTCTCGTACGCTTTAATTCTTATTTTCCTTTTTTATTTATATGTATGAAAATCTTCGCAACTGCCTTTACTATGGTTCAGAATCAAATATCTTAGTAGCACAAATTGATCCATCCGACGCAGCTAGAGCAAATTCAGCTGTCATGACTTTCTTTACATGTGTTGCGTTTGTCTCGGTAAGCTTAACGACATCTGCAATTTCAGCGCCACGTGTATTCATTTTCATAGATTTCACGCAGTCTTTATCATCCAGCGTTATTTCATGTGTGTGCCACTGTGGGTACATCCAATCCGATGAAACTGCGAAGGTTCCCATGTCTGTTTCAAAGACATAAGCATATCCTGTATCTTCCTTCTGAGGTACTGTTCCTCCCGGTTTGCCATCAACATCTATGAATGGAAATCCGCTTTTGTCCATACCAAAATTCTTTATCTTGAAATCAGCAGCATTGAACTTTGTTTTCTTTGT
>JARBAW010000054.1 GCA_029237505.1 Nitrososphaerales archaeon | reverse complement strand
GAGTAACATGGTTGACAAATTTACAATAGTAAGATTAAGTACGGGAAATGAAAAATTTGAAATTTTGGTTAAACCTGATCCCGCTCTTGAATACAAACTTGGTAAAAAAATGGATATTTCAAATATTATGATTTCAGATGAAATATACTCGGATGCTAATAAAGGCACGAGAAGTTCTTCAGAGAAATTAATGAAAGCCTTTAAGACAACGGATCAGTTTGAAATAGCCAAACAAATTATGGAAAAAGGAGATTTGAACATGAATACTGATCAGCGCAGAAAGATGATAGAAGAAAAGAAAAGACAAATTGTTGAGTATATCAACAAGAATTTTGTAGATCCTAAAACGCATATGCCCCATCCAATCTCAAGGATTAATGCTGTCATTGACGATGCTCGAGTAGCAATCGACCCATTTAGGCGGCTTGATGATCAAATTAAGTATATAATTGAACCATTGAGAAAATTATTGCCCCTAAAATCGGAAATATTGGAATTGACTGTGACCGTTCCTGCGCAGTTCTCGGGACAATCATTTAGTGTGTTCAAAAGTGTGGGTAATATCAAGACTGAACAATGGCTATCTGATGGATCATTACAGGTGGTTCTCGACCTTAATGCTGGGTTGAAGAGCTCATTTCTGGATCGAATAGGTACGGCAACCAAGGGTTCAGCGCAGGTCACTGAAAAATAGTAGTGGCCTTTCTTTTCGCCACACTTAAAATATAAGTCTGTTCTAACTTCCCAAAAAGGGAGAATTATGAATAAAAGATTTTTTAATTCCTGTTTAGGGGGAATACTCTGTGCAGGAAGTTAAACGAAAATACGTTATTCCTGGTGATATTGTGGCTGAAGGTAATTTGAGACCACTGGTAAACGTATTTAAGAATGGAAATTCGATTGTGGCAACTCGAATTGGAATCACTGAATCTAACAAGGATGGGGCAAAAGTAATTCCGTTATCAGGAATTTATTTCCCTAGAGCAAACGATATCGTTGTAGGTAAAATACTCGACCATTCCTCCCTGTCTTGGTCCGTGGATATCAATTCATGCTTCGCTGCTCATTTGCCTGCGCAGGATATATTTGGAAGAGATTTTTCACCTGCTCACGATGACATGGGGCGCCAATTATCAACGGGTGATGTTATTGTTGCTAGAATTGCTATTTTTGACAGGACAAGGGATCCAATCCTTACTATTCAGGATAAAGACTTGGGAAAGATACCTACTGGAGAATTGATTAAAATATCTCCAACCCGTGTTCCACGTCTTATAGGAAAAAGAGGATCCATGATTCAAACAATTGAACAAGCAAGTTCTACACGGATAACAATAGGGCAAAATGGAATCATTGTTGTATCGGGGAAAGACAAAGATGGAATTACTCTTGCTATTAATGCAATTCACATAGTAGAAGTAGAGGCACATACCTCAAACTTGACACAAAGGATAAGACAACTATTGAATGTACCTGAGTCTGAGATAGAAAGTGATGACACTCAAAATAGTGAAGCAAGTGATACAACAATAGATGAGGATGAAATTAATTCAGATAATAGTGATAAAGAGATGAGGATGATTAATCCAAATGGTACAAAGTAAAAACCTTATAGACGAAAGTGGAAAACGAACTGATGGTAGAGTCATTGATGAATTAAGAGAAGTAAAAATCAAGGTCGGGCTTGTAAAAAATGCAGACGGTTCTGCGTTAATAGAATTTGGTAAAAATAAAATTATCGCTGCAGTCTATGGTCCACGAGAAGTTCATCCAAAACATATGGCATTATCCGATCGATGTGTAGTACGATGCAGGTATCATATGTCACCGTTCTCAACTGATACTCGCAAGAGTCCTGCTCCTTCTAGAAGGGAGACAGAAATATCTAAGGTAATTCGAGAAGCCCTTGAGCCTGCTCTAATACTTGAGGATTATCCACGTGCTGCAATCGACGTATTTATAGAAGTCCTTCAAGCTGATGGTGGCTCCAGGTGTGCTGGTATCTCAGCTGCTTCTGTTGCCCTTGCCGATGCTGGAATAAACATGCGAGATATGGTATCAGCATGCGCAGCGGGAAAGGTAGACGACAAGATAGTGATTGATATAAATGATACAGAGGACAAGGAAGGTGGAGCTGATATGCCCGTTGCATATATGCCAAATCTAAAGAAAATAACGCTCTTGCAACTTGATGGAGAATTAAATCCAAACGAATTTAATACTTGTTTGGATGAAGCTGTACGTGGTTGCTTGAAAGTATATGAAATACAACGTTCCTCTTTAATAGAAAAGTACTTTGGCGATGAAAAGGAAATGAAAGAATAATGAGTATGTCAAAAAAATCTACGGTAATTGTTGAAAATATTCGCAAGAAACAAATGCGTGAATCAATTTCAGCAGGGAAAAGGCTGGATGGAAGATCATTGGATGAAATAAGACCTATTGAAATTGAATTAGACGTTATCAAGAAGGCAAGCGGATCTGCTTGGGTAAAGTTAGGTAACACTGAGGTTGTAGCAGGAGTAAAAGTAGAAACTGGTGAACCTTTTGAGGGACTAGAAAACAGTGGTGCTTTGATAATTACCGCCGAAGTACTTCCAATAGCATCTCCACATATTGAACCAGGACCCCCTGACGAAGAAACCATTGAACTTGCCAGAGTAGTTGATAGAGGTGTTAGAGAATCCGATATGCTGGATTTAAGTAAATTAGTTTTGGTCCCTGGAAAAATTGTGTATACAATTTTTGTTGATTGTAGTGTCATCAACGTAGATGGTAACCTTCTAGACGCAACGTCTTATGCCGTGGTATGCGCACTAGCGAGCTGCAAATTGCCAGTCTTTGAAATCAAGGATGACAAAGTTGTAGAAACCGGAAAAACACAAGAACCTCCAATTACTACTTTACCTGTATCTGTCACAACGGTTAAAATTGGCGATTACTTGATCTCAGATCCAAGTACAGAGGAAGAAGCCTGCATGGATGCGCGACTTACAATTACTACAAATTCAAAAGGCTCGATTGTAGCTATGCAAAAAGGACTTAAGGGGTACTTTTCAATTGAGGATGTGAAAAGTATTGCAGATAAAGCTATAAACAAGGGAGAAGAAATTCGAGGAAAAATAAAAGGATTGATAAATATTGGTTAGCAGAAGTAAGCACAAAATCACTCGTCTTAAGGGGTTGGGGGTAAAATACGGAGCCACAGTTAGAAAACGATACGGAATGATTTACAGGGTTCTTAAGAAGAAAAGAAGATGTCCTAAATGCGGTTCGATAAAATTTGATAGACAAGTGCTGGGCATCTGGTATTGCCCAAAATGCAATTACAAAGTTGCTGCTGGAACATATGATGTAAACTTTGAAAAAGCAAAGAGTAAATATTAAAATCAAAATTAATCTAGATCATCTTTCTTCAGAAATTTCTTCTCGTGTTGGACATACTATTAGCAGTTCACTACAACCTGAGACTAAATTTCTAACTCCACTAGAAAAAATAGATATTTCTTCAAACAACGGGACAATTTGCATTGATATTACTACGAATGATTTACAATCAATCCGTGCAATAGTTAACACATACATTAGATTGCTGAGTCTATCTTACTTGTCTCTAAATTTATAAAACGCTATAGATTTATGATGGTGAAGTCAAGTAATAAGAAATGAGCGAACAAGAAATTCCACCATGGTTGAGAGAACAGCTGGCTAGACTGCAACAACTGCAACAAAATTTGCAAGCAATCATGATGCAAAAACAACAACTTGAAGCAGAATCTGTAGAAATAGAAAAGGCTACAGAAGAACTGAAAAAATCAGAACAGGATGAGGCCGTATACAAAAGCGTTGGTCCACTAATGATAAAGACAAAAAAAGACGATACGCTAAAGGAATTGGATGAAAAGAAAGACCTTGCTAATACCAGGTTGGTAGTTCTGGGAAAACAGGAAACGCGAGTAAAAGAAAATTTGAAGGAAGTAGAGAACAAGATCAATGAGATGATACGCATGGGACAAAGTCAAGGGCAAACAGGAAACTTGGGAACAAAACCAAACCCGTAATGATTACTCTTTAATTTGAATGGTCATTCGATCATGCTTGACTTGTATTACTAGTATAAGTAACATATGGATTTATTTAAACATTTGATTTCTCTAAGAGTATCATTCATCTCAATTTTTAGAAGGTATCTTATATTTGGTAGATGTCTTTGCTGATACATTGCTAGAGTTTATGGTTGTAATTATTGAGTGAATTTAATCAGATATTTGTCACTATCTAATCTTGTTCCATTGTTGGGATCGGAACCTCCCTAGTTGTTTTTCTCATTTCAATGAACGTTTCAGTCTTCTGTACTCCCTCAATACGACCTACTCGTTCTGAAATCAGTTGATGCATCTCATCTAGTGAGTGAGAATTCATCGTTACCAATATATCGAATCTACCAGTAACTTCCGAAACTTCTGTAACGCCTGGAATCCTGAACAATTCATTTAATACATTATCTCTTAATTTTGAATCCATGTTTATACCAGTTAGCGCTTTAACATTAAATCCTAGCGCTTCATCATTCATCAAGATCGTAAACTTTCTAATAATTCCTCGCTTGACTAATCTCTTTATTCTGCTATATACGACTGATGCATTAATGTTGATTTTTCTTGAAAGTCTTGGCACAGAAATAGATGCATCGTTTGAAAGTTCTTCCAAAATCTTGAGATCCAGATCATCTATTTTATACATGGAAATCACTAATTATATCGTAATTTCTGGGGTTAATAAATGTATTAATTGCAATTTTATTCAATTTTTTCATCAATAATCTAGAATTATATAATTTTTTTCGACCTAAATAACTCAGCTAGTAATATGGCACCTTTGGCAGAACCCATTTTTTCATTATGAGTAAGGAGCACATATTTGATTCCATTTTCAAATACAGTATCCTTTCGTAATCTTCCAACTACTGTTGTCATTCCATCATTAACCTCTCTATCAATTCTTGGTTGTGGCCGAGTGGGGTCATCATGAACTATGATATAATCTGCCGGCGCGGAAGGCAATTCCTTTATTGAAACGGATTTTGAAAAATTCAACATTGATTCTCTTACCTGATCTGGTAAAGCAGTTTTCTTTAGTTGAGCAAATACTGTTTCAGTATGACCATCCATTACGGGTACTCTTGTACAAGTACAGCTTACTTTTATGGGTGCATTACTAATAGAGTTGCCATCAAATTTTCCCAAGATCTTTTTTGTTTCTACTTGAACTTTTTCTTCTTCTTTTGGAATATATGGGATTACATTATCGATAATATCCAGTGCTATAACTCCCGGAGATCTTCCTGCACCAGATAAAGCCTGCATTGAAGTCATAAAAACACTATCTAGACCCAAATCATCCATTAAAGGCTTGAGCGTTATGGCCATGCCTGTAGTTGTGCAATTAGGCAAAGGAGCGATAAAGCCATTCCAATTTCTGTTCTTTTTTTGAATATTGAGCATCTCACAATGTTCATCATTTATTCCAGGAATCAGAATTGGGACATCTTCTTCGTATCTGAATGCCGCAGCTGTACTTATCACAGGGACGTGGGCGGCCATTTTCGGTTCAATTATTCTTGCATCCTCAGATTCAAGTGCAGTAAAGATCAAATCTACTTCTTTCGGGTTTATATCATCCACTCTGGATAAGACCATATCTCGCACTTTTTCGGGTATATTTTCCTTATTGTGCCATTTTAGTAGCGAAGTGGATGGATCTCTTAGTGCATCAATGTATTTTTTCCCAGCTGATCTCTCTGAAGATGCAACTTGAACCAATTCAAACCATGGATGTTTGCTTAGTCCAATAACAAATTCCTGCCCAACAGCTCCCGTCGCACCTATTACTGCTACTTTTAACATAATGTGCCGTTATTCAGAACGCAACTAATATTCGTTTACAGAAAAACATAATTTTATACATCCATAATATATTGGAATTCATATGGAATTTAGATGATTCAATATTCTTGTTCTCATGGCGGGGTTTATAGCGTAAATCCAAGGTTGGTAAGAGTTGATTTTAGCTCTAACATTAATCCTTTAGGAATTTCGGCGAATGTTTTACGAATACTTAGAAGAAATTTACCAAAATTATCGTCGATATATCCAGATAATGAGCATAAAATTCTAAAAGAAAAAATTATCAGCTATTTGGATGGTGGGTTAACATACGATTCAATAAGCATTGGAAATGGAGCTACAGAATTAATCTATAACTTTGCCAGAGCATTTGTTCGAAAGCAAGTGATCATACCATATCCCACATTCTGCGAGTACGAATTGTCGTCAAGAAAAGTGGGTGCAAAAATTAAACATGTACCACTTAGGGATTGGAAACTTGATGTACGTGGCATTTTGGAAAAAACCCGGAATTCTGACGCAATTTTCTTGTGTAATCCAAACAATCCGACTGGTCTTTTTTCATACCATCTGGTCGAAAAACTTATAGAAGAAATAGATCCCTCCATAAAGATACTCATAGATGAGAGTTTTATCGAATTTGTCGATGAGAAAAAACATCCTAGATCATTTATTGAAAAGATTAATGAATTTCGAAATATAGTAGTCTTACGTTCGATGACAAAATCATTTGGTCTAGCCGGATTAAGACTAGGATATAGTATTTCTCATCCCAGCACGGAGAAAAAGATATCAAATAATCGAATAACATGGAACATAAATGGATTGGCGCAGTTGGCAGGTATTACTGCTTTAGATAACTTGTCACATCTCAGGAAAGCAAGAAAAATCGTAACTACTGAACGGGAACTAATACACGAAAGAATAAATCATAATTTGCGTTCATTTTCAGCAATCAAATCAGATGTCAATTTCTATCTTATTAGATTGAGTCACGGTCGTTCTCGCCAAATTAGAGATTTATTATTAAGAAAGTATGGAATTCTTGTTAGAGAATGCAGTGATTTCAAAGGTATAGGTGACAAGTATATACGCGTAGCGGTAAGGACTCATGACGAAAATTCGGCGCTGTTTGATTCATTGGAGTCACTTGACAAATGAAAGCAAAACTGCTTATGATACAGGGAACTTCATCTGGGTCAGGAAAGAGTACCTTAGTAGTAGCTCTATGTAGGATATTCTCTAATTTGGGATACAGGGTATCTCCATTTAAGGCGCAAAACATGACATCAAATTTTCATTTTATTAAACGCAAAGGATTAGTAAAGAGAATGGCTGGAATACAATCTGTACAGGCAATTGCAGCCAGAAAAGAACCCGATAACAGGATGAATCCAATTCTTTTGAAACCCTTAGGTGATAATATAAGCGAAATCATTCTAGGCGGCATAGGAAATTTGAAGATGACCGCAGAAGACTACTATAAGAGTTTTGTTCTCCAAAAAGGATTACCAAAGGTGTTGCAAGATTTGAATAGTCTTAGAAATGAAAACGATTTAATCATAATTGAGGGTGCAGGATCCCCTGCCGAAATTAATTTGTCAGATTATGATATAGCAAATATGATTCTCGCAGAAAGAACAAAATCAAAAGTATTATTGGTGGCAGATATAGAGAGGGGCGGTTGTTTTGCAGCGATAGTTGGAACAATGAGATTGTTATCTCCAAGTCAACGTAAACTTGTAAAAGGTATAGTAATTAACAAGTTTTTGGGACAAAAATCGATTCTAAACAATGCAATAGTTCGGGCGGAAGAAATGACGAAAAAAAGGGTGATAGGTATAGTTCCGAAATTACAATTTGACATTCCAAGTGAAGATTCTTTGGATCAAAAAAGATCAAAGCAATCCTATAGCAAACGATATCTTGACGAGCAGATTAATTTGGTGGCAATTACATTCAAGGAGAATATCGACATGCAGTATCTATTGAAATTTTTGAATATGAAGTGAAATCATGAATTCGGAATATATTTTGTTATCACTTGTTGGAGGTATTGCACTGTGTTTTGTGCTTAACGATCCTCCAAACAGGATCCATCCCATTTCATGGCTCGGGAAGATAATATCCAGTATTGTTCCATTATTAAAGCGCAGAAATCCAAATCAAGAGAAGTTGATGGGAGTCATTTTTACTTTGTTTTTGACTATTGCCCTTACTATGATATCTTACTATTTTTCAATTGTTCTCTATGACTTATTTGGGATAGTCGCACTACTGGTATTTTCCATACTAGTTCTTAAATTTACGATGGCGATTCTCACGCTTGAAACACATGTGAATTCGATTATTCAGGCAATAGAACAAAAAGATCTTATAAAAGCAAGGAAGAATCTTTCGCTAATCGTTGGAAGGAACACTGAAACGCTTGACAGAACTCATATTTTATCTGCAACAATAGAATCCATAGGGGAAAGCATGGTTGATGGAATTGGTTCAATAATATTTTACTTCTCAATATTTGGTCCAGCGGGTGCTATTGCTTATAGAATTATCAACACACTTGATTCGATGATCGGATACACTGATAGCTACCACTATCACATTGGTTGGATGGCTGCAAAACTAGATACTTTATCAAACTATATCCCTGCTCGATTATGCGCAGTTATGCTGATTTTTTCTTCAAAGATGGTTGGTGGAGACTGGAAAAATTCCATGTTGATTATGCGAAAGGATCACAATAATACCCCTAGTCTCAATGGGGGATATCCAATGTCGGCATTAGCAGGGGCTCTCAAAGTGAAGCTTGAAAAAATAGGCTATTACGAAATGGGAACTAGTATTGAACCTCTCTCTATTGAAAAATGCAGAAATGCTCTCACTATGGCAAAAGTATCAGTTATCTTGTTCTTTATTTTGGTCTCTATACCAATAGTACTTTTTTTATCAATTGTAGGATGGTGGAAAATCCTGTATGTTTAGTTCAATTATTTCTGTATTCTCTTTTCTGACAATAATTCCAACATCAAGGGGATCTCTTATTGATCTAAATGTTATTGCAAGGAACATGCATTACTTTCCATTCTGTGGTGGAATTATTGGCCTGATGGTAGGATTGGTTACGCTGCTGTCCTCTACTTTTCTTCCACAATATTTCTCAAGTTTCATAATTTTGGTAACGTTTGTTATTGTTACTGGAGTCCATCATATTGATGCATTAGCTGATTTTGCTGATGGAATTATGAAAAAGGGTGATAGACAATCCAAACACAAAGCGATGTCTGATCCATACGTGGGATCTGCTGGAGCATCCGCACTAATTCTTGGTTTCATAGGTCTTTACGCGGCAATATTTAACTTTGAATCACCGATCAAATTATTCTATTCTATAATTGTTGCAGAGATAATATCCAAATATGTAATGGTAATGCAGGCATCTATTGGGACTTCGGCCTGGTCAGGCCTAAGCTCCCCTTTCACTATTGAAATGAAAAAACGAGCCAAAGTGACCATATCTATTATAATAACTGTCGTGCTAATATTTGTCATAGAAGGAATAATGGGTTTACTAACCTTAGGTATTGTGATTATCATCGGTCTTATTATTCTCATTATATCTTACAAGAATTTTGGAGGAGTTAGCGGTGATGTCTTTGGCGCTTCAAATGAAATTTCTCGTCTCTCAGCGTTACTAATATTATCAATTTTTGCTATGTAAGATGATAAGAGAGATATATGCTTTAATCATGTGCGGTGGTAAAGGAGAAAGAATAAAAGATTTTTGTTCAGACAAGTCAATGCTAGAATTTAAAGAAAGACCTTTGATTGAACACATTATTCTTTCATTGAAAAAATCTGATAGCTTTGATAAAATATTTGCAGCTGCAAGTCTCAATAGCAAAGCTACGTTAAATTACTTAAGAAATCATGATTACTTTCATGAAGGCTCGCTTGAGATAATAGAAACATCAGGAATTGATTATTCGACAGATCTGGTCTACACCTTAGAAAAACTGAATCCTGCCATAGTTTTTGTAATTCCTGCAGATTTGCCACTAATCTCCCCTGATATGATTAGAAAAATAATTACCAGCTGGGATGGAGACAAACCATCAATTTCGATTATAATGGATAAGGAATTCGTTGTGAAATTGGGTTTGTTCCCCACAATATTACTAAAGTTAGGTGACAAAGAATTCTTTCATTCTGGAGTGAGCATTTTTGATTCATCCAAAGTACAATCAGGAAAAAAAGTAAAGGAGCACTATATAATCTTGAATGACGAAAAGCTTGCCTTTAACATAAATGCAAAAAAGGATTACTTTTTGTTAAAGTCTAAAATTAATCAAGGGTTGTAAGGATTTCCCCTAAAACACTTGCCCTTCCGCCAGTTTTTTTTGCAATTGGGTTTCCACATGATTTACAGTTAATATCAATGGTAGCATGGGAAAAAATAACTTGCTTTTCCTTACAACTTGTGCACTGCACTGACAAGAAGTTGCTTTTAGGTTTTGGTATCAAAATATTTTCCTTTTTCATAGCATATCACAATCTAAGGCTGGATCTCCAGCTTTCGCATTCTCATCCCTTCCTTCATAGTCTTACGTTGACAAGTCTTACAAGTATATCTTAGTGTTATTTTCTTTGTAGTCTTGGCAGTTCTCTTTAATTCTGGAAACTTTTGTCCGCCATATCCTTTTTTATCCTCTGCGTGTCTTCTAGCTCCCTCAGCAGTCTTTCTGTCCTTCCCTTTCTTGTAGATGGCGACTGACTGAGTTGTATGCTTCTTACATTTTGGGCAGAATTTTTTCAGCTCTTTCTGCATTTTCATATTTTGAAATAGCCTCGAGTGGGTAATTTAAGGGCAGCGAACAACATACTGAATAATATCTCCTATTCTAGAGTGTACGAGCGAGAGATCTCGATTTTGCATTTTAGAGAATCTTAGCTAAATCTCATTGCTTGAGAAAATCTAATATACTGATTAATTTATACCAGACTTAATAATGTTCGAAAGCATAATTCAACAAATAGTACCGGCAACTTCTGAAAGCTTCGGAGTGTGGATACCACTTGCATTTGGTTTGGCTGTAGGTCTAGCTTATGCAATAGCATCTGCAGTGCGAAAGGCAAAGTAGTATCTCGCCGAAACTTTTTTCTTTTTATTACAATGTCTAAAAGAACGGTCTTCTCAATATGATTAAAAAAGTACTTATGGGCGCTACGAAAGAAAGGGCGATCGATGTAAGTGCAGGACAAACTACAAGCTTTCTATGGAAAGGCGAAAACGTGTTTTCAACTCCATCTATGATCTTAGAGATGGAAGAGACATGTAGACTTTTGTTGAAGGAACAATTTTTGCAAGATGAGAATTGGGATTCAGTTGGAACTCTTGTTAACGTTAGGCACTTGAAGGCAACGCCAGTTCGAACGCAGGTAAGTCTAAAAGCTACAGTGGTCAATGTGGTTGATAGAAGAATTACTTTTGAAGTAGAAGCTGCTGACAGACTTGAAAAAATTGGCGATGGATTACATGAAAGGGCAATTATTAACGTTCCAGAATTTAGAGAAAGATTCAATGAAAAAATAAAAAAATTGCAGAATTTCTAAACAAATAAAATCATTACAGTTTAAACTGACATGGATATGAAAGACAAGTCAAAGAATTACTTGGCTTAAGCTAAAAAAGAATTTTTAGTGAATAAAAGTTTATATGATATATTTCGAGTTTGTAGGTTTGTATGGCTCAGGAGCCTTCTCCGAAAAGTGGAGGTAAAGTCTCAAGACGTGATTTTATTAAACTAATGGCTGCCGCAGGCACGGTTATGACTTTTGCAGTTTTTGCAGATTGGGGTAAGTTTCTTCCACCTCCAAAACAGCAATCAGGTGAAAGACAAAAAGTGGAGCTCCCTGATGGTTCCCAGGCTAACGTTAACAGCTTCCCAGTTAATCATGCAGAAGCCGTCATTTTTCCCAAGAGTGATGACCCAGTTTTGAATAAGGAGGCTTTTCGAACTTGGCAATTTATTAGATTACCTGAAGAACTAGGTGGAAAAAAGAACGACGTTTCTGCGTTTAGAATGTATAGTATGGTGTGCCTTCATCTTTGGTGTCTGTGGAAATACTGGCCACAAGATGGAAGGAAAAGAGGAGAATGTCCGTGCCATGGTAGCATGTATGATCCTCTTACGGGTAAGGCATTTGCAGGTCCAGCCTCATTGCAGGCTCCGCCTTCTAACGTACTTCCAAGTTTGGATTTAGAAATATCTTCTGATGGTAACGTTTGGATTAAACCTCCGAATTGGAGTCCTAATGGTAATGGGGTAGTGGGATTTGGGCGTTTCCTTACATAGAGAAAACAGTCTAACCAGGTTCTTAAGATGGACTTACGCTGGAGTAGATCGTACCATCTTTATGGCACTCAAATTTACATTCCCAAGCAGATTTGTTAGCCCTCTAGGATTCCTAGGCATGATCACATTTGTAATTTTCATTATCCTAGGCGTTACAGGAGCACTTCTCATGCTTTATTATGAGCCAATTCTTGATAGAGCGTGGGATAGTGTAAAAAACATTAATGATGTTATCCCATATGGATTCCATCTTAGAAACATTCACTATCATGCATCAAATGCAATGGTCATGGTCGCCTTACTGCATATGTACTATCAATACTTCAGCGGGAGATATAAGATTAGAAATGAAATACTCTGGGTTACCGGAATTATACTCGGAGTACTAACAATTTTAGAAGCCTTTACTGGATATGATATCATTTTTAGTGAAAGAGCTGAATTGGCCATTTCTATTGCGGCTTCTCTTACTAACTCCATTCCCATAATGGGACCACAGATGGCGCAAGCTTTCTTTGGAGGGGGGTTCCATGATTTTGTATTAAGGTTCTATGCATTCCATGTATTCTTGTTGCCCATAGCAATGCTGGGACTAATGGTTGTACACTTTCCTAGATTCCTAGTTTTTGACATTCCTATGGTGATGGCAATATCCGGAGCGATTATGCTAACTGGAGGAGTATTTCCAGTGGATATGGGACTGAAATTCGATCCAAATGTTCCGCCTGGTATTACCGTTCCTGAATGGTATTTGACGGGACTCTATGCATTTCTGCGGAGTGCGTATGATAAATTTACAACAGGTGTGGCATGGCCAGGTTTGTTCATTTTTGCTCTACTTATAGTACCATTTATCGACAGATACAAGAAATTTTCCTGGAAAGATAGGCCCATTATTACTGCAGTCGGAATTACAAGTCTAGCGCAGATCATTGTAACAACATATTGGGGATTTTACATAGATCCTGATAGAACTAAATCCTTACTAGAAAGACTTGTCATTGATCCGATATTTTTATATCTTGTCATGATATTGCTAGTACCATTATCATTTGGGTTCACATACATGATGATAAAACTGGCAAGGAATGCGGAAGCTAATGCAAAAGTTCAGCCAAAGAAACCTTCAACTAAAAGCTCAATAAATCTAACAGAGAAATGGATATACG
This sequence comes from Nitrososphaerales archaeon, assembly GCA_029237505.1. GTDB lineage: Archaea > Thermoproteota > Nitrososphaeria > Nitrososphaerales > Nitrososphaeraceae > TA-21. The sequence goes on along the minus strand of JARBAW010000054.1, from coordinate 6,905 downwards.
GTATCTTTATTGCACTTTTGGCATTCCAAGTTTACCTAAATATTGCTGCATACTACGCAGTTCTGAATGGAATGAAAAACTACTCTCTGTTTATCATTGGTATAATGATGCTTGTGTTTGCAGGTATGTTCCACATATTTAGACACGGAAAATCTATGCAAAAAGCACCGCCGCCAAAGCCAACTCTACCTCCAATGCCTGCCAAAGCAAAATCTCCTTCATTGACGAAAACAGGGGCAATGGATGCTCCACAAATTGCCGCTGGCACAAAGGAACTTGAGAGTTCGGTCGCCAAAGAAAAGACTGTAGCACCAACTGCAACGGGAGGATCACCATCTTCGTCAGTTCAATCTGCAAACAAAACAGAAGCAGCTGGAACCCAAAGTGAACAAAAAATAGTTGCCGATGAAAAAAAATAAAATGTCACTGGATTTGAATATGCAAATGAGTAATGATATTGATTATCAAAGCTTCGATCTATACAATTTCCAAAGAACGATTAATCATAATATTATATATATTCGTCAAATTAAAGCAGATGACAAATGAATAATCACGCCGCAGGAATTAGTATCATTGCTTTTATTGTTACTGTGATGGCAAGTATGGGTTATTATCAATTTGTCTATACCAAGGAAGTAAATGCCAAACCTCAATTACCTGAAGAAATCCTCAATCCACCAGAACCCTCAAAGGTGTCTATATTGGAAGGATCAGCCCAGCCCTCACAACAAAAGAACTATGACCCCAAACAAGTAAGGGGAACATTGGGCATTAGCAATAAGATAATTTGGACAAACATGGATACTACAGCGCATACCGTTACTAGTGATGGACAATATGAAGATCAAATAAATGGACCCTTTAATTCTTTAGATAGTATTGGTCTAATACTCCCACAACAAACTTTTGAATTCACATTTACTGTGGATGGAGAATATCCATATCATTGTGAGCCACATCCGTGGATGACTGGCAAGGTAGTTATTGTAAAAAGTTTCGCCTAACTTTTTACAATTAATTTCCAGTGCTCTGATGTCTTCAATTCTTGTTCGGGTCAAAACATGGTAGTTCAATACTCTCTCTGAACATTAAATAGCAATTATTGTACTATTTTCAGGAACGCCACATCACCCGCAATCTCCTTGTGCTCTTGAATTATCGTTGCTCTGAATTTGACATTTGAACTTAGCTGCGGCACATGTTTTGTGATTGCTGTAAATCTTATTTCTTTTTGATTTTTCATATCCTGCCTTAATACTGGCATTCTTGCGTAGGAATAATTAATTTTTTTATCATCAAGTTTTACGAAATTAAATATTTCACTTGTATTTTCTATTTGTGAATTTATCACAATGCTATCATATCGTCCAGTATAGTTAATTCTTATGACTCCATTGAGCTCTTCATTAGATTTGACTTCTTCTTTATCAAAACCAATGATAATGTCATTTTCTCCCATTATTGTAGATTAAAGCCTGTTCAATTTTAATTATTATCAAAACTAATACAGCCGTAGGCTATACCAATATTATTCTCCTGAGATATCCACAATATCAAAGGAGCTTGTGGCCAATGCAGGAGGATGTACTTGATCTGATACTTCCACCTGTACAGATAGCGGTCCAGCATCACCATTTTCTCCGATGGTCCAGGAATAAACAAATTCTCCTCGAGAATCAGTTATCCCATTAAAATCCTTCTCAAAGTTGTCGCCTGGATATATCAAATTTCCATCTATCTCGGCATTTGCCACCGCGTCCGAGGTCGAATCAGTAACGGTTATCGTAACACTTTGGGTATCGCCCCTGGAGACGGGATCATTCAAGGGAATGATTGAAACAAGCAATGCATTGTCATTGCTATTTGCATTGTCTATCTCAGATAAATCAGAGGTATGCAAATTTTGTTCCTCTTCTGACTGTGCAGCTGGCAACTCATCATTGATATCTGTATTGTCTATCTCAGATAAATCAGAGGTATGCAAATTTTGTTCCTCTTCTGACTGTGCAGCTGGCAACTCATCTTTGTTAGTATTAATATTATTGTCAGTAGATAAATTGGCAGACAATGTGCTTTGTTCTCCTTCAGACTTTACAGGAGATAACGGTTCGACATTACTATTATTGGGGACTCCATTTATGAATACACTATACCATCGTGGAGATGCCGACGAACAAGATAGCTTTGCTGTTATCTTATTTTCGCCTTCATTAATCTGAGTATAACTATTACGTAGCGCAAATTCCCATTGAGAGTAATCGCTTACGCCCTCCGAACCTTTTGCAACAGCAGTTTGATAAGGTCGAAGATTATTGACTATAACAGAAACTGAACAATTTTTTACGTTAGTGTCTGATGACGTTCCGGATATTTTTATTTCTTGTCCCGTACTTATGTTTTGTGTCGTTATCGGATCAACTATCTTTATTGTCTCGGTCGGTATTGTAGATGGCAACGGATTGGATGAATTCTGACTGAATGATATTTGATACGCTGATATCACAAAAATAACTTGAAACATGATTACTATGAGTAGTACATATTTTACGATTTTAGAACAAAAGAGCGATTCATTTAGCAAGTACTTTCATATTATTTACAAAGCATAATAACAGGTAGCAATGGGTATTGGCTAAAAAAAACTTATTGACAATATTTTCCTACTTGTCAAAGATAGGAATCTATTGCAAACAAGTCATTTTTACCAGATGTTGTATTTTTCAGATTCATATTTTCAATTCATATATTGTAGATTCCTGAATTGATTGCACAGATTCTCATCATGAACACGGTTAATGCAATATTGATCTATTGTTGTGTTTCCGCTACGGAGATCGGCCAAAGATTTATTCCAAAGCGCATTAAAGTTCTCAATTTTATAAGATTGGTTACTTAACTGATACTGTGTATAAAGCAAGACACCACCCAATATTATCACTCCGATGATTAATATTACAACTATTGGTCTGTGTAAGAGTATGCTAGTACCAGTCCTTATTTTTTCTACTTTCACTGGTTTTTCTTGAACTCTTTCAACAGGTGTAGTTTCAAATTTTGTTTTGTTTTCTGGTATGGTATCAGGAGATTTCTTGTCTTCGTCAACCATTTTTTTTGCTTCTTGACGGAAGTTGTCTGATGCGTCATCTAGCTTTTCTTCTGGATCTGAAAAACTTGTTTTGTCGTCTTTTCCAATATCTCCTGCATCCTTTTGCACATTTCCCTTAGTATTTTCGTCTTCTGCCATTACAGATAATTGAGCAACATCCATAAAATAAGTTCCAACTAACTGAATTGGAGGACCTAGGTAGCCGGCAAATCGAAATTAATTATCATTCCATTTTTGATAGAATGGGAATCTGCAAAGCCGAATCGAAGTTCTATTACGTATAGTGCATCAACTTGAGGATTATATACAGGACATGCAAGAAATAATTTGCAAGGTTCCAATTGCTTTTCGATGTGTACGACCCTATTGTTCGAATCCAACCAAACAATATCGATAGGGTAATTCATTTTGTTCATCCAAAAGCCCTGCTTTGACGGCTTGTCAAACAAGAACAACATCCCCTGATTTTCATTCAGTCTTTCCGATCCGGAGAGACCTTTGATTCTCTGTTCATCGTTAGACGCTATTGCCATGGTGACATTATAGCCATTAATTGAGGTAGATGTTTTTTGATAATCGGGAAAGAAATTGACATCAGAAGAAGATGTGTTATTATTTGTTTGCGGATCAAGCGCATGTATTTGAGATGACCACATCAAAAAAATAATGGCACAAGTAATGAATAATATTCCTGTCTTGGTATCCAAATTAAGAAACGGTACGTTTTGATTCAATTTTAGTTTTACTTTTGAAAACAAAAGGCTAAGGAAGATGGGTATGCACTATTCTATATCCATCAAGTCATCTGCGTCGCCGTTAATATCAGAATTCGGATAAAAAATCTAAATAATAGTAAATTTACGCTTATTTACGAAAACAAATTCTATTAGAAGGCGTATAAAGTTGCAAGGTGTATTTATTACCGGTACTGATACTGAAATTGGAAAAACAACAATAGCATGTGGTTTGGCTTGGTTGCTTCGAAAGAATGGAATTGAAGTTGGAGTTATGAAACCATTTGCAACATCTTCAAACATATATTCAGAACGTTACAGATCCAATGATACAGCTTCACTGGCAGCGGCCGCAGACATTAAGGAATCTGATGGACTACTAAATCCGATTTACTTTCCATTACCCGCTTCGCCCTTAATGGCCGCAGAAATCTTACACAAAACCATCGACATCAAAGCAATATTCAAAAAGTTCGGTGTTCTCAAGAGAAAATATGACTTCACCTTGGTTGAAGGAATTGGAGGCGTAATGGTTCCAATCACGAAAAAAATTTCATTACTAGATGTTATGAACGCAATGAAACTTCCGACTATTATAGTATCAAGCTGTCGATTAGGTTCAATTAATCACACAATCTTGACTATAAACGCATGCAAAGTAAAGAAAATTCCTATCCTTGGATTAATATTCAATCAGATGCCAAAGAACCCTAGCATCGTCGAATCAATGACGCCAAACTATATTGAAAAATTGACTAACACTAAGACAATATCCGTCATTCCTTTTATGGATGACTGTAGTTTCAAAAATATTGGAATGTATCTTGGAAGAGCTACCATTATCCAGAAAATAATATCCGGCTTAGCTATGAGTTAATGCTTGATTCTTTTTAGGACGAGTATCAATTTTTGTGCTAGCCGCCTTCTTTAACCTATTCATGATTGCAAAACCTGTATTCCTATATTGAATGCCTTGAACTATGATTACATCTATGTTATCTTTGTCAGCCTGCCTCAAATTTGCAAATAGGTTTCTTGCTATTGTTTCAAATGTACTGCCCATATATTGAATTTTTTTTGGATTAACATTTAGCGATTTGCTGGCGGTCATGATTCTTACATTCTTACCTTCCGCCTCTAGTTTTTCACTCAACTGAATTATCTTCGTCTTGACAAGATTTTCTGGACCCTCAATCAACATTACTTTAGCCTTTGGTGAATAATGTTGATATTTCATACCCGGAGACCTATGAATAATCAACTTCCTACCATTGTTACCAAGAAGAGAATCATGAATACAGACTTTGCCAATTTCGTTTTCTATTTTCTCTTTGGAAATACCTCCAGGTCTTAGTATAACGGGAATGTTTCGAGTCATATCAATTACAGTGGACTCAATACCAATTCTTGTACTTCCACCATCCAAAATCAATCTTATTTTTCCAGCAAGATCATCTCTTACGTGGATTGCAGTGGTAGGACTAGGTCTTCCAGAAATATTTGCAGATGGAGCAGCAATAGGAGTTCCAGATTTTTTTATGAGTTCACGAGCAATCTTATTCTTTGGCATGCGGACTGCTACTGTGTTTAAGCCTCCCGTGGTAATCTCTGGTACTATCTTTGATTTTTTGAGAACAAGGGTAATAGGACCGGGCCAAAATTTCTTTATGATTCTTTGAGCCTTTGGGGGAATTTTAATTACAAGAGATTCAAGCATTGCCATATCTGCAACGTGAATAATTAATGGATTATCTGCAGGTCTTCCCTTGATTTCAAAAATTTTTGATACAGATGTTGGATTCAGTGCATTTGCTCCCAATCCATACACTGTTTCTGTTGGGAAGGCAACAATTTCTCCACTCCGAATTAATTTTGACGCATTCCTAATGATATTTTCCTGGGGCTGTCTTTTATCCAACTTGATAATCTTAGTCCTAAACTTTTTACTCATAAATGGAAGTGGTAATTATTCGCAGTATTATTATATAGATTCGTAACCCTGATAGGACTCTAGCCTTAAATTTCGACTGTCTAACTCATGAAAACTAGAACAAGTATCATGGTATTTGTGAGTTGGAACGTCCGTTCCAGCGTGGAATTTCATGGTTCCCCTTAATTACTTAGGAGTCTTTCATAACAGCGAAATGAGCAAAACTGTCTGTAAGAATGAAAATAATAGAGGAAAAATCCAAATCATGGCAGACATCGTGGACCTATGCAAGGCAGGAATAAGAAAAACGCACATTATGTACAAGGGAAACTTGAGTTATGAGCAAATCAATAGATACTTGTATGACCTTTTGGAAAAAGAACTAATAACGCAGAACCTAGATGATGGTGTACTAACCTATCGCGCAACTGAAAAAGGTAGATCTTTTCTACAATACTATAACATGATGCTAGGTATATTAGATGAAAATTCGATCCGAGAAGAATCCGCAATTGTTAAAATGGCCTAAAAACCGCATTCGATAATTTTCATGGATTTTGATAATCAGATGGTTTCCTATCTCTACCGAATGATTTGAAGAAAAATCCGCTAAGTACAAGCAAGACGGTAAGACCAGAAGCTACCAGCGCTTGTATTACTGGAACACCTAGAACAAGGCTGAGAATGATGGGGATTAAGGCGGCCAGACCAACTATTGGGAGCCACTTCTTTATAGAAGAAATTTGCAAGTTCGATTGTTGTTTATACCTTTCTATTTATTATCTTTTGACTATCTTGACATGGATCGCACTGCTCTTCAGATCTTATTTGTATATTTTCTTGATCCTGCTTCCTACTATCCACATTTTACGTTAGAAGTAAAAGCACCTTTATTACCATTATCCGATACTAGTTTTACTATTCCTTGTCCACAATGACCTGAAAGTTTAATATCAGATGGTGTTTCATTGTCACATATGCTATCAAACGCCTCAAAGCCCTTCAAAGAAAAGCTTTCAGCTGAAGCTTGAATGCCGGTAATGATTCCCCCAGCTGAGCCAAATTTTTCATGATCGATATTCCATTCAGCAAAGGACGTTCCTTTATCAGAGGACACGAAAAAATTTATTCT
>JARBAW010000053.1 GCA_029237505.1 Nitrososphaerales archaeon | reverse complement strand
TACTAACTTAAGAATATTAATGCACAGAACAGAAGAATTCCTCTCAATTCTATACTGATATTTCATGAGGCAATTATATTTTTAATATGTTGAGTATGTTGTCAAATCTTTCTTCGTTCATTTCAATCTTGTATGCTTTTATTTTTTTCATTATTAGCTTCCTGTCATAATGAATTGAATCTAAAAGATGGGAGTGTATTGGCCCATTTAGAAAAATTGATTGCGACGCGCTTGTTAAATTACTCATTCTCCTATTGGTGCTAGAAGTTTCAAAATCCAAGATTACGGGCCTGTCATCCTTTGATATTATTATATGACAATCGAGCCTATTTAGCTGGCCGTGATCAAGTTTCAGGCAATCAAGAAAATAACATTGCTTGAGGATAAGAGATGTGCATTTGATCTTTCTTTTTTTCGAAATTCTTGCTGAACTATACCAGTCGATTATGTTGGTGCCTCTAATATATTCCATCAAAATAAAATTCTCAGAGAAATTAACAAGAAAGGGTCCTATTCCAGATGAGTTTGCAAGTGATTGGTAAGCCACTTCATCATACATGTCAGGTCTGTTGGCGTCAGTTCTCCTTATCTTCAAGGCAAAATATTTTTGCTTATATCTTGCTAATGTTACCAGGCCAACAGATCCCTTGCCTAGAACGAAAATCTTGTTTAATTGTAAGTTACCTAAAGAAAAAATACCGTTGATATCCAACGATAGCAACTCCTTTTTCCTGCTTTCAAAAATTTCTTGACTAAATAAAGGAAAAGTCAATACAAATTTTAGGCTCTCCTTATTTTTGCTATCTAATAAATTCTCCATCGCCAATCATGTTATTAATGGCAGTTATGACAAAGTTATTTGGTTTTTTTTCATTTCCCAAATAAATGGAATAGCCATTTTTAAAATCGGAAGTTACTCCGGTTTGACTTCCAGATTTTATGTCTTTTTTAATTATATCATTAACATACTGCTTTATTGATATCATTTTTGTTTGCTCAATGCTTTGAATTCTCATGCCGTCAGTCCACATCATGATGGAGTTACTTCCTCTTTTTTTCATATAAGCGTCTGTTTCTGTTCTCAAATATACTTCTGGTCCCCTATTTACTGTAATTTTTGGGAGGCTTGCAAACTGAAACATAAAGATAAACACTGCACGCTTTTCTTCATCAGTATAGCAATATTTCTTTATTATTTCAAATCTGGAATTTGATAGCATTTTTGAAATGCTCGTTAGTTTTCTTTTAAGCTGGCCCCACAAGATATCAGGACTCCTCTTGTGAATCTTAAATTCTATTATTAACAAATTTGATTCAATCTGCTTTATTATTTTGGGTTTTGATTTACCATATTTTTTCATAAATTCCGTGGATGGATTTTTCAAAAATTGTCTTGACGCCAAAACAAATTTTGCAACGCAATCTGCAGAAATTGCAGCTCCTAAATTTCTATTTGAATCGATAGGATCGATTATGATTATAGGACTGGTAAATTTCTGTATTACATTTTCATCTGGAGGATCTAGGGAGATGATTTGATTTGGTTTCAGCACTGAGAAAATTTTAAGCACATCTTCGAATGAACCATATTTTAGGATGAGTACTTCTGTTACATATCCACTAAAGCCCGAAACTGCTATTTGAGAGCCATAAATGCCAACTGCTTTTAAGAATTTTTTTAACACTCTAACTTGACTTTTCAGATTTTCATTCAATTTGTCTTGCATAAAATCGGTATGAAATGGTGATCTGTCCGCGGCACTTTTCCACTTGTTTTTTTCGACCTTGTAACATGGAACAATGTTTACCCTGGTTCCGTCGACTTTTCCTTCGACATACGGGTGCTCAGAGTATCGCAGATATGGTTTGTATTTTCTTAAAGCGTGATATCCAATGGATTTACCTAACTCTTCGAATTCCTTCCGTTCAACAGTGGGTTCTATCATTACAAAAAAATCAATGTCTGTATCGTTCTCAAGCCAGGTGCCTTTTGCAAAAGAACCTCCCATCAGTACTCTGGATATTCGACTGTCTTTAAAGGTCGCAATTTCTCTTTGAATTTCCTTTGATATTTTTTCTAATTTGACTTGTTTTTGTTTTGATGGCTCCGATGATTTTGCAGCATGCTGTATAACAGTGTTTATCTTGTTCTCGTTCATTTCCCGCTCACAGAAATTATGTTCTCATATATGGGACCCTGTGGCGTAGTAATGCTCTTTTTTACAGAAACTGTATCTATTTTGTCACTTATGCTTAAATACGATTCAATACCTTGGAATTCCAACCTAAGTGTAACCTTTGTTCTAAATAGTGTCATGTGCGGTATTATCTCTTTTTCTATATCTTTCTCTAAATTTAAATTCAAATCCGTTAATTTGGCTATGACTAGGTGATACAGTTGATTGAATGCTTCCTTTGTCTTTTCATCCAACCCTATCCACACAACTTTTGCCCGGTTGTTATTTGGAAATGCTCCTACTACTCCATAGCTTATCTCAAATGATTGAAACTCTATTTCTGAAATTTTGGCAACTATTTTATCAATGGTTGAATTGTCTACTTCGCCAAAGAAGAGTAGTGTAAAATGGAAATTTTCCGGCCCAACTAGTTTGAGAAATTTGTTATCCAGGTTCAGATGAGTGATTAAATTCTTTTGAATTTTTTGAATTTCATTTTTTTTATGAATATCTGCGGCAACAAATATTCTGGGCACAATATAAGCTATCGAGTTAGCTTATATTAAAATTTGAACAGCAAATAATAAATAATTTATTAAAACTCATTTTGATATGTTGTTTGGAAAGAACAAGTTAAAACCTGGAGATTATGCTTTTGTAACTCAAGATTATTCTGGAAAAATTAGATTGGTAATTGGCAGGATTGTTGCTCTTACTGATTCGATTGCTAGAATTAAAGGATCATATATTATACCTGTGGGATTAATGGAGAAGGTCTCTGCAGGACGAGGGGATGGAAGGCCAAAGGAGGTTCTAAAAAATCCCAATCCAAATAACTGCATATTCATGTTAATTGATAACATTGAAACCGGCATTTTTGATGAGGATGTTGATATTACTACTTCAGACGCAAAGTGGATTAATGAAGAAAGATTTCATGTACTGGATGGATGGATAAAAGAAAATCTTCCTGAACTTTTTGCCAACGTATTGCGAGCAACTAGCAATGAAGATAGAATGCAGGCAAGAGCCGTCTTGATGGAAAAAATGAGTTCACTTTATGAACGGGATCTAAAGGAACACATGTATGCGGTAGCTAGAAGTACCAAAATATTATGATTTGAAAGTTTTATATTATGGACATGGATAGAGCATTCTTGAAATGGAATACGTATACGCTGCATTATTACTACACAAATTAAACAAGGATATCACTGAAGATAATGTAAAGAATGTGATAAAAGCTACTGGTGCAAGTCCCGATGAAGTAAAGATAAAAGCACTTGTAGCAGCCCTAAGTGAAGTAAACATTGAAGAATCGTTAAAGGCAACTCCAATGGCCATGGCTGTGCCTGCTACAGCAGCTGCTGCTGATGCTGGAGCCGCTCAGGCTAAGGATGACAAGAAAGAAGAGAAAAAGGATGAAAAGAAGGAAGAAGAAGCCTTAGAAGGATTATCTTCCTTATTTGGTTGAGCAGACCTTTTTTATTACTTTAAATTCACTCAATGTTTGTATAATCTTCTGAGTTATACTACTCGGTAATGATAGAGTCAATAAAGAGCAAGACTGGTTATATCGAAATTATTCCCGCAAGCGAATTGGCACTAAAATAAGGGATTAAACGAAGACTATGTTGGCGAATAGCCTTTGTTCTTGAGTTGAGATGCCACGTTATTTGCCCTTAGCACTGATAATGAAATTATCTGTCCTGCTGTTTCTTTTGTCAGGTAGTTTGATTCAATTGCCAATGACTGTGCATGTCTGGAAGCCTTTGATAGCAAGTGACCCATTGATTCTTTTGTAAAGTAACTTGATTCGACAGCAAGAGCTATTGATTCATTATATGATCTACTCAAATCATTCTTCAATTCATCGAGATTAATTCTAAGATCCTTTTCGGTGAAAATTAAGTTGTCCGCAAGTGCATAGTTTACTACAATTCCTGCTTCAATTGGCTTGATATTCATCTTGGACAGAAGGGAGGCAAGTTTGGTAGAAATTACATCATCAGGTCTTGCTACTATGGTGTCTTTACTTACCCAAATCGTTCCTTGATCAATCTTTGTAGGTACGTTTGCTTCTTTGAACTCTGATAAAACTGGTCCAGGAGTTATTCCCGTATCCCCGGCAGGGATTGTTATTTCTGTCTTTGTTATATCTCCGCCTTTTGCTGCTAAAAACACTTTGTTCTGTTCAAAAATTAAATTGAGTTTGAATGGACTAATATTAGTAAACATAAGTGCACATTGTCCCTCTAATTGGGAACTCAACTCTTGAATACCTTTAACATCGGCTATCTTTTCAAATGCCCTTTGTGTTACTCTATTCTTTATTACTTTGATGACAATGTCTTTGTGGAATTTTTTTCTAATCATCATCAATTGAGTAGCTCGAACTTTGTTGACCTTTGAAAGTGCTATCACACTATATGATTTTGGAAGTTCCAACATCTGTTGATAAAGACTCTGTTTTCCTTGTGGATAACTGGTTCTGGTGTGTTTTTGAGCTGCCATTCTATCTCCCTACTTTTTCTCTTGTTTTATTGCTGAAGCCTTTGAAGGCTTGCTCATTGTAAACTTTATTACTGCATTGTGAATATTTTTATCACCCTGTGGTAATTTTTTCTCAATTGCAGAAATTACTGCAACAGCGTTACCCAAAATTTGCTCGTCGTCCATTTTTTCATCACCTATTTTTGCAGAAATGTTAAGTTGATTCTTTGTTCTTGCTCTTACAGAACCTCTGAATCTATCTGCAATATTTTCAATCGGAGCTCCATAAGCAATGGGTGACGGCATCTTGCCTTTTGGCCCCATAAATTGGCCTAATGAGCGACCTACATTTGACATGAGAGTGGTATCTGCCAAAAAAAAGTCATACGCTTTAACAACTTTTCTTGCATCCTTCTTATTGGTCCCAAGTCTGTCTAACTCTTCAGGCTCTATAATTCTGTCAACTTGAGCTTTTCTAGCTCTTGTTCCCATATCACCTGATGCGAATACACATATGCTTGAAGTTTTTGTCACTTTGTTCGGTAGATTTACAACTTCGTTTATGCTAAATCCTTTTTTAACATCGATATCCTTCAATATGAGGGTCAATTCCGCAGATTGAGTAAAATTTCGTTTCTCAAATCCCTCGCGGGCGTTTTTTATCATACCTTTTAGTCGATTATCATCAAGCATAGTTGAAAATTTTAGATTTCAAGCCTCTTATAAACGTGAGTTGCAACTACCGGCTCTCCTTATTGCGTTGAGATGTGTCTTTATTGACAGACTCCAAGTAACTCATATGGTCGTAATAGCACGGGCCCGGAGGGCTTCGATCCCTCGACTTCCGGCTCTCTTCGTATTGACTTAGAAGGCAGGCGCTCTATCCAAGCTGAGCTACGAGCCCATCCGGATTGCTTTAATCAGCAAATCCTTTGCAAAAAGGAAATAAAATATTCCCTTATAAACTCTTCAAATTTTTTTAAGTCATCAAAAGTGGATTTACGTTCCAGCTCAGGTTTAAACTTGTCATTGCTATAACATATTTGGATGCTCGCAAGGATCAAGGTATCGGATTTGAATTAATAACATATGCCTGTCTGATAATCTACCATTTAGTAACCTTGACTACCTC
>JARBAW010000052.1 GCA_029237505.1 Nitrososphaerales archaeon | reverse complement strand
GCATTCAGTACATCCCATAGAAAACATGCCTCCACGTATGGAGCTGTAAGAAATTTTGACATCCGCCTCGCAGGCTTTAGTTTAAAAAAGGAGATAGAATATCTTTCAATGATAAGATACAACCCGAGAAAGCCGTTTACGTTGGTAGTGGGAGGCTCCAAGATTAAGGATAAAATTGGGGCCTTGGAAAATTTACTGCCAAAGGCAGATAAACTACTGGTAGGGGGAGGAGCAGCTTACACATTTCTTAAGGCAAAGGGCTTTAACATTGGTAATTCGTTATTTGATGAGGAACATTTCGATTGGGTGAAAAACGCACTTTCTTCTTATGGCGAGAAGATACTACTCCCCGTAGATCATATTGTTTCTTCTGAGGAGAACTCATATTCTGCTGTAACTGGCGATATTCCGAATGGAATGAGCGGATTTGATATTGGTATCGAAACTTCTAGGATCTATTCTTCAGAAATAGGGGGAAATGGTTTTGGGACTATTTTTTGGAATGGCCCTATGGGATTGTTTGAAGTAGGACAATTTGCTGGAGGAACAATGAATGTAGCCAAAAGTATGGCTCTTGCGTTTTGGAGAGGCGCAATGACGCTAGTCGGTGGAGGGGACACAATTGCAGCCTTAAAAAAATCGGGCGTATCGGAGAGCGAAGTGACTCACCTATCTACCGGAGGTGGAGCTACTTTAAGATTTTTATCGGGTGATAAAATGCCTGGAATTGAAGCTCTTGAACAGGCGAATTAGATCAAGAAATATGTACCTTTATTGAATCTAGGTATGATACTTCGTTGTTTTGTGCCCCAATCATTATAGTATAGTCTCCTATTGCAAGATCATCTGAAGGAGTAACTAAAAATGTGATATTCTTTGTTTCGCCCGAATTCATTGAAAATGATTCCTGGCTAAATGAGAAAGTTGAATTTCCGAAGTTTCCAGTCTTAGTGAATGTCGATGATGCAACCATCTTGAGATTGACTTGATCTTTAGCCGATACGACAAGTGGAATTTCAATAGTGTCGCCTTGCTTTGCAGTATACTCTGTAGTGCTGGTATCTACTACAAATGGGAGAGCCTTGGAACCATCTAACATGCCTAGTTTATTTTCAGTCCATTCAGTGAACCATATTTGGTTATTTTTTCCTATCGAAAACTGAAGAGCATTAGAAATTCCGGGAGGCCACATCCTGTTTTGGGTAGGTATCCAATATTCAACAAGTGTTCTATCTGTGGTGTTGAATCTAGCTATCTTGTTACCAACATGCTCGTTAAACCACAGATTTCCAGTCGAGTCCATCCTTATCCAGTAAGGCAACGTATAGCCAAAATCATTCAACCCACTAGATGAATTGCTAGATAGCGGCGAGGTACTATATTCGGTAACCTTGCCGTCTGTTGAATTTAGCATAAAGAATATGCTTGTTCCATGATCGGTAACCCAAGGATTTCCGTTTTTATCAATAGCGATACCTACCGGTGAATCAAGAAGTGCGGGTAAATCGTAGGCAGTAAATGTTTTTGTAGGTATGTCAAACTTGAATAACTGACCCTTAACAGCAAACGCAAGCATTGAAATCCACAACACATCACGATCCTTGTCTATTTCAATTGAACCGGTGCTCACAAGATCTGGGTCTATTCCTTTGAATGAAGATATTGGCAAAGAGATATTTGATATACCCTCTGAGGAGTTATTTCTCAGGTCTGATACATTTGCCAACCAAAGAGATTTTGATCTAATCCCGCCAAGATAAACATCATCGTCATCAAAAGCTATTGAAATAGGATAGATAGTTCCAAATGCTGAAGGACGTTCAGGAATTTGAAAAAAGTTAAAACTATTATTGCCTTGTTCGTATCTCCAAATTCCATTTTGTTTTTCATCGGTAAACCAGATGTTTCCTTTTGGATCTACTTCTATGTCCCATGTTTGTGAAATATCGGTCGGCAGTGATCTACTTCCCCATACAGGTATTGTAAATTCCTGAATCCTGTTATCCACCGTGTTTAATTTTCCAAGGTGACCCAACTTGGTTGATATATACCATATTGACTCATTGTCTGCAAGAATACCAAGTGGCATTTCACATTTCTGTGGGAGCAAATATTCTCTAACAAAAGAGTTGCTATTTTGCGTAGAGTTCAAGCCACAGAATTGTGTTTGAAATTGCAAGATCGCCTGTTTTTGGGAATTACCTTGCAATTGAGAAAATTGTCCTGATTGGGCCAATACCATATTATTTTTGGTCAGACTAAAACCCACTACTAGGAGTATTATTGCAATTGACAGTATCAAAAAGAGTAACTTGGTTTTAGCATCAGGTTGAATAGTTAACATGCTATAGCGATTTGAAATGTTAATAGATCTAATAAGAGTTTTTTTATTTTTATGCCTGTGAACTATTTAAATAATAATGAACCTAATTTTTCATTATTATGAAGTCAATTACGAAATATTTGACTTTTCATACTGAAAAGAAATTCAAATTGGTAAACATAACTTCAGATGTACAAAAAATTGTGTTTGAATCAAAGGTAACTGAAGGTATTTGTCTTGTCAACTCTATGCACATCACATCCAGTGTTTTTATCAATGATAATGAATCCGGTTTGCATCAGGATTTCGAAACATGGCTTGAAAATTTAGCACCTCATTCCCCTATAAATCAATATTTACATAATGATACTGGAGAGGATAACGCCGATGCCCATTTAAAGCGTCAAATAATGGGTCGTGAAACAGTAGTGGCTATAACAAATGGTAAGCTTGATTTTGGGCCTTGGGAACAAATTTTTTACGGAGAATTTGATGGGTGTCGCAACAAGAAAGTCCTAATCAAAGTTATCGGAGAGTAGAATAAGACCATAAATATCCCAGTCATATTCCATCTTAATCGCTTATAGCAAATACAAATTCTTCGTTTTAGAGTCGATTGATTTATTAGATCAACGCTGGTTTTCGTATTTATGGAATCATATCGTCTTGATAAGGATTCTCTGGGGGAGGTTAAAGTTCCTTCTAATGCATATTATGGACCATTTTCAGTTAGAGCTTCAAACCAATACAAGGTAACTGGTCAGAAACCTCATGTAAACATGATAAAGGCATTTGCAATGATAAAACGTTCTGCGGCTCTTGCAAACAGAGACGTAAAAACACTCTCAATAGAAAAATCAGATGCGATTGTAAAGGCGTGTGATGAGATACTTTCGGGAAAGTTGCATGACCAAATAATAGTTGATACTATCAATTCAGGTGCAGGAACTGCGTTTAACATGAATATGAATGAAGTAATTGCAAATAAAGCACTTGAAATTAGTGGTCGCAACATTGGTGATTACTCCTTCATAAGTCCTAACGATGACGTAAATATGTCACAATCTAGTAACGATACGTTTCCAACTGCGATGCATGTCGCGTTATTGATGAACATGAAAGGTGTTGTGGATTCACTTAATTCGCTTATATTGTCTCTTGAAAATAAGGCCAAGGAATTCAAGGAAGTTATTAAAATTGGTCGAACTCACTTGATGGATGCAATACCTGTTACATTGGGCACCGAATTTGATGTATATGCTTTTTCACTCAAAATGGGTTTGAGCAAAATTGAGGATGTGTGTTCGGACCTAGAGTATGTGGGACTGGGTGGCACAGCTGTTGGTACTGGTGCTAATACTCCAGCAGGATATGATAAATTGGTAGTCAAATATCTCTCCCAAATATCAGAACTAGATTTAAAACCATCACAGAACTACTTCTTTTCTTTACAAAGCAAATTTGAGATAACAATGTGTTCCTCTGTCCTAAGAAATATCGCGATTGAGTTAATAAAAATGTCAAATGATATCAGGTTGATGGCATCAGGTCCTATTGCCGGGTTATCAGAAATTACTATTCCTGCCGTACATGCTGGATCGTCCATAATGCCAGGTAAAGTAAATCCCTCACTATCTGAATGCCTCAACATGATTTGTTTTATCATCGTAGGAAATGATGTCTCCATTGCTCTGGCTGCTCAGGCAGGTCAATTTGAATTAAATGTAATGTTACCTGGCATGATAAAAAACATACTAGAATCTACTGATATGCTAAAAAATTTTCTGCCAATATATTCCCAAAATATGATAGATGGATTAAAATCAAATAACCAGAAACTTGCAACACTTGTGGAAAAGAGTCCCATTTTAGTAACTTTACTCAATCCTCATATAGGATATCTTAAGGCATCAGAGATATACAAGGAATCGATTGCAACAAACAAGAGCATAAGAGATTTGATACTTGAAAAAGGACTAATGACAAAAGAGGAACTGGATAATGCTCTTTCAAAAAAAAATATTCTAGGATCAAAATAGGTTTGAATTTCTCAAATATTTATGATTGATTTGCAACAATGTGAAATGACGTCCCATTTTAGAACAAAGTAGAACCAAATTGATAAACAAGAGAATCTTGCTAACAATTTCCTTTGGAATTTTAGTCACAGCTATTGTCTTTTTTGGTCTTCAAGATTCCCAAAATCGGCCGTCACTATCTAGGTTACCAATTTCTCCTGATGTGGCCATTTTGGCGGTGGAAAATACCTTTAACCTTTCAGAAAACCAGATTGACAGGACTCCAAACTATGTGTATGTAAAATCTGATGGAAAAGTGTACGAATCAAATCCCGAACTCAACAGCATAGGAAACAGTATCGGAACTACGGAACCAACAACAACAGGAGGAAGTCATTTTGCTTGGGAGGTAGATGATATTCAAAACAAGCACAAATACTACGTTGATTCGGTGATCGCAGAAATAATTTCTAATTCTGGTTATAAATGACATCATAATTTAAGAATTTAGATTTTGAAATCCATTTGAACAGTCGCATCCCAAAAAAAATTTTACAGATTGTATCAGGTGTTTTCGAATCTAAGTAATTTCAGGATTATAGAAATCGTATCAACGAAATACTATCCAAATTCAGATTAGGTGGTATCCTTCTCCCAAACCTCATTAATTTTACACTAGTTTATTACCATTACGAATTCTACCATCATCAAGCATTATTGATGTTTGTTCATTAAATCCTAACACCACTTCTAATCCAAAATATGATCTTAACCTAAGTGTTATTTCCTGTTGGGAACTATTCTGTATACAGCACCTTCATCAGTTCCGCGATCGCCTGATACCACGTATAAGTATCCATCGGGTCCAACTTCCATGTCAGTTATGATTCCAAAATTTAAACCAAAGATAATTTGTCTCGCATCATCTTTCTTATTAAATACTAAATCTGCTAAATCGTCTTTTAATGATAATGATTTCCTATCCTCGGTCAA
Source organism: Nitrososphaerales archaeon (assembly GCA_029237505.1). GTDB lineage: Archaea > Thermoproteota > Nitrososphaeria > Nitrososphaerales > Nitrososphaeraceae > TA-21. The sequence goes on along the minus strand of JARBAW010000052.1, from coordinate 1,800 downwards.
GGGAAAATGATAAATGATCCCTTTTTCTACCGAACCAACAAGAATATCATTTTTATATTCTGCGCCTAATTTATCGGATTGTAAAAATATTAAGGCCGTAGGACCAACGGACTTTTCCCACTCAAATTCCGGAGCACTATATTTTCCTTTACCATCAAAATTAACCAATTTCACATTATATTCGGATTCATTATATATCCCATTCTTGTTTTTTGTCTGGTTAAGTTTCCAAATTCCCTGAATCCTTTCCCATCCGCTATTGAATCCGGGCTCAACTAGATTAATTTCATCTCCAAATCGAGGACCGTTTTCCGTATCCCATAAATTACCAGATAAAGGATCAAAATCTATGCCAAAACTATTCCTAATTCCGTATGCATAATACAAGTTTAGAGGAAACTTATCCCCGAGAATTCCATTGTCAACAGGTTTTCCTTCAAAGTTTAATCTAAGTATTCCTGCGCGACCATCTGGCGCAGTTCCATTCATAATGTTCTGAGCCCTAGTGTCGAAGCCCGTTTGGTTTTTGTTAAATGCACTTGGTTGCAAGTCTCCAATTGTTACATAAACATTGTTTTCGTTATCTAGATCTATTACCCCACCATTGTGACTTGGTCCAGGCAGAAAAGGCAGTTTCAGAATTAACTTTGGATTTACCAGTATATATTTCTCAGTATCAAATTCGTATCGGTATAGAAAATTCCCACAATTTTGAGTATTATTAGTATTAGTATTTTCTTGAGAACAAGATGTAAAATAGAGGAATACAAAATTATTGTCTTGCTTTGATTTATCATTTCTTGATGCGACAACGCCTAACAATCCACGTTCATCTTCGCTTGAGACATTAAGATGGATTACTACATTTGAGATATTACCATTTACTATCCTGTATACATTTCCCGTATCTTTTTCGAGTAGTAAGAATTCATTGTTCCCTAAAAAGGTAATACCTGTCGGAAAAGCAAAGCCTGTGACTACAGTTTCTATCTTAAGATTGCGATCTGATAGTGAGGGATACTTTAGAGCAGTGCTTTCATTAGCGGATACAGTTGGGATTTGGTTTTGACCCAATGTCGGTTCATTTTTGTCTAGAAGGAAAAAGAAGAAACACGAAAAGAGAATGGTTAGCAAAGCAAAGACCTTATAATTCATGTATTTTTTTATTTCGCTGTCACAGGCTTTCTTTGTAACATCTGAATTCATAGAGTTGATAAAATTAGAACATACACCAACTTCAATGGTAGCGCTAAAGACAGACATGACAGTAAAATTACCTGAGCAGGATATATGATAACTAAATATTAAAGACTACTCAACGAGCCAGTATTCCTAGTTAGATAAGTCATCTTTAGCAACCAAATTATAAGACCTCTGTAATTTTCATATGTCATGCAGGTTGAGGGAAAAGTAATTGTCTGCGACGCCATAGATGAGATAGGCATAACGATTTTAAAAAAGGCAGGATTAATAGTCGACTATAAACCTGAAATTGAACCAGATGAATTACTGACCACCGTCGGAGAATTCAATGTCATCATAGTAAGAAGCAGAACAAAAATAACAAAAAAAGTAATCGACGCAGCCCCAAATGTCAAAATTATTGCTAGGGTTGGCGTTGGATTAGATAACATAGATACAGAACACGCGGAATCGAAAGGAATCAAGGTTCTAAATGCCGCTGAGGCCGCAATGAATGCAGTATCAGAATTGGTAATTGGTCATATGATAGCTTTGTCTAGGAGCATCCCAAAAGCCAGTGATGGATTGAAGAATGGTAAATGGCTAAAAAAAGAGCTT
>JARBAW010000051.1 GCA_029237505.1 Nitrososphaerales archaeon | reverse complement strand
CTAGGCAGGCTTTTTATTGTCTCGCAATTATTCTTTGTTACGTGAAAGTGAAAAAGGGTACTGAAAACCGAGATTTGATTATTTGTAACGATTGTCTGTGGTCGGTATCGATGTTAAAAGGTTCCAAGATATTCGATAGATGTCCCATGTGTAATGGCCTGAAAATAGAAGTTATTCCTGTTGAAGATTATGAGAAATATAAATTGTCGAAAAGTCACAAAAGAGGTTTAAGTGTAGAGTTTGACGGTAACGCTTGAAGATATCTTACAGAGAAACCTAATTTAGACTATCATTAGCTGATTTTTTGCAAATGATCCGATGACCCATCTAATTGCATGTACTAAGAGAGACAGGCGTCGTAATCATCTCATAGGTCTTTTCCTGTCAAAACGAATAGTAACTCCACGTTTATCGTCGTACGCTATAGAACAAACTTCGTCAATGTTCATGGGAATTTCAGAAACAACTCTGTTACATTCGGGACATTTTTCTACTATGCCGCGTCTATTGAAACAAATGAGAGACCAATGACAAAAATCACACAATTCTAATATTATCTCTGGTAATTTTTCTCCACTAATCTTATACTGAATCGTGTTGATATCTTCAGCTGGGATTATCTTTGACTCCGGTGAATCATTGTCTGCATGTAATTCTGGAAAATTCAATCTATCATTAATGTGAGACAAAGTTCCTTATTAATTTCCTCTTTTCGCGATTGTTCTAATTAATTATTCCCACTCTTACTCAATCATCCATGTCTGTAAATGATCTGCGTTAAGAGGTTATTGTGCCTGGATGGCGAGGATTTGTATTAGATGATTCTTGTCGAAATTCTTGCGACATTCTACGTTCATAACGTTCCTTTTTTATACAATCTAAAATATATAAACCGATGGCAGTCAATTTAACTTTTCTTCTCACAAAAGCGTAGTAATGATGTGGATTTGCAGGAATAGATAGTAGGTTATCTTCGGTGGCTGACATAGGCGTCGAATTGTCGTAAGTAATAACGCCATTAACCAATGAATAGATTATGTCTCTCATGCCTATTTCATATTCAAACAATTCAAGAATTGAAAGGCTTGTTATATCAAGTATAGTTACAATTCTAATTATAGTAGCGTTATTTAGTAACTTAGTAAGGCTTACACTGTCTATAGGCACCCGTTGATCCATTAACATTCGAATACCTCCGTTGTATGGCCAACGAAAGTATGACACTCACATTTTTTACAATAATCATGGCCGTCATTACCTGTAATATGAAATTCTCTAGTATGATAGCACCGAACGCAAATAATGGATTTGTTTAGTATTTGATTAGTCATTTTCCCTTGCCATCATAAGGAGAATTTAGAACTATAAAGAAGTGGTTTGCAAGGTAATGCACTGCAGGTATGCCTTCAATTAGACTTACATCACAATTCTAAGTTATGTAATAACCATCAAATAGAATCGTTATTTTTGCTTTCATGGATGCTGGAGTTTTTTCTGCAAATCGTACTGCCAGTCAAACATCGATATGCTCTTTGTAATCTTAGAGGAGTTATTATTGTCTTTAACCAAAATTACTCCCATGTTACCATTTTCCTCTTGAAATCCATGACTATGAAACATGTAACTACCAGGATATTTCCATCTAGCTTCAATTATTGCTGCATCGCCCGGACTGACTTGAATAGTTTGAGCCTTGTATGGTTTATTAGAAACGAGTCCAGAAGGATATACATCAAAAATCGTGCTATGTAGATGCATAGGTGAGCTAATCGTTATTCCCATGTTAACAAGATAGATTCTAAGTAAATCCCCTTGATTTATCTCTAAGGGGTTATTCATATACTGGTAAGAGTAACCATTTATTGGATAATAGTCCGCGAGAAATTTAGTAACATTTTTCTCCTCAGTACTAAATTCACTCATTACCATGTAGTACTCCTTGGCAGGCTTTAATGTTTGGCCTTTGGGATCAATTATTAAAGCTCCATACATTCCCATTCTAATATGTTCTGATACTGGAGGTACATGACAATGATACATTAGGGCGCCTGCTGGCTCTGCGGTAATATTATACGTATACTTTTTCCCAGGCATAATTACGGGTAAAACACCATCATTTTTATCATCATGAAAACCATGGAAATGAATTGTATGCGGAAAAGTTCCATTATTTACAAATAAGATACTTGCATTCTCTCCTTGAGTCAGTCTGATTGTAGGCCCAGGGACGGTTCCATTAAATGCCCAGGCTTTCACTTTTTCACCGGGTGTTATTTCTATTTCAGTGTTTTCTAAAATCATTGTAAATTTCTTAGTTGGGTGGAATCCCTCTGCGGCTTTATTTGCCGGTTTTTTATCATTTTCAACAATATTTTGTTGATGTTGTTGGGCATAAGATAGGTTTTTTTGTAAATAAAATAAATTGGTAAATATACTACTGATCAATATCAAACATATGACCACAAGCGTCTGAATCTCCAACTTTCGAATTTTTGTGAACTTATGATTTAATCCCAATTTCTTAGATCCCCTTCAAGCAGACCACTTCCCAAATGGATCCTGTCTATATGTGATGATAATTCTGATTTACCTGTGAACTTCGATTGGCAGTATGGACATCTTATGGACAGGTTGCTCTGGATAGCCGGTATCTCGATCTCCGCCAAATCCATGGTTCTAGATGGGACATTTCCAACTATAGACATTAATGTTACCACTCCTATTATTTTTCCGTCATCAAGCACTGGAAGCCGCCTGAATCCTTTCTTCCTCATTATCAAAATTGCATCTAATAAGGAAGTTTGCTTCCCAATCGTTACCAATGGAGAGCTCATTATTTTTTCTATACTCACTTTAAAAATACCCTTCGCTCCTGCTACAACACGATATAAAATATCTCTTTCAGTTACTATACCTACCATCATGCCAGATTGGGAATCCTGTACTAAGACACTTGATATATCATTTCTTTGCATTATTTTGGCTGCATCAATAATGCTTGTAGATTTGTCTAGAATTACAAAATTCTTGTCCATTTTTTCACTAACATTCAGCTTTAGCTCTTCATTAGACTGTAACATGATTGTTAAGTCTTATACGCTAATTTATGGACGTAGTTTGCATTGCATTGCACCGCAAACACAGTCGGTATTACCTATTTGTGATGGATATAATGCATGTCTGGACGATTACGATTTATGAACTACAGCGGCCAAATCAATTAAAGAACATGGAAACGAGAATTGGAGATAACAGTCAATACTCGATCTACAATTATAGTGCACAAGAATATGTCATTTAGATCCAAAGTGCCTTTAGTTCTCAAAATGCCTTCAGTTCTCAATTAAAGCGAGAAAAAATTTTGAGTGATTTAACTGTAAATATAATGACTTGGGATCAATAAATCTTTACCAATATCTATATTATTACTATTCGCAGTACAACTTCGCAAAATTAGAGGCGTAAGAAATTATCAAAGAATTATCAAGCCATATTAGCAAAAATGTTCTCTAATTCTGAAAAAATTTACTGACAAAAATCGATTTTCGATGAAAGGATCAAAAATGTTCCCCTATAAAAGTATTATTACCATTCTCAGTAATTGAGATCAAAAGTAAGTTTATTATTACTTTTAAGATTTAAACGCGTATCATGAAAACAAAATTGATAGCATCTATGATGCTAGGACTTGCGGCAATTTCCATGCTATTATTTTCAAATGGAATTGTCTCATATGCTCAAAGTAACTCTTCAGAGGTAACGTTAGGTAATAATACGACAATTTCATCTTCCAACTCAACACAGGTAAATAATTCCACATCTCAATCAGATAATCCAACCGTACAATCAATAGATGAGGCAATCAAGGCATTAAATGCTGGCGATAAAGATACGGCTAAAAAATTGCTTCTCAAAGCAGAAGAATCTCTAGAGGGTAAATCTAGTCTGGAAGATGCTGAAAAACGTGTTGAGGCAGCATTAGCGGCATTAAAAGACGGTGATATCAACTCAGCGATTTCACATGCCGAAGAAGCAAAGAAAAATCTCTTATAATTACCATAATTGGTAATCATTTTTTTTGATAGGAGTGATTAAATTTGAGAAATAATAAACCCATTGCGTATTCGTTAGCAGGGATCCTTGTAATCATCGGTATTGTATATTGCCTAGTTGCAAACAGCGAGTACGAAGATTCTAAGGAGATGGCTGTCATGGGAATAGCAGGTGAAGCATCAGAAAAACAATTTGAAACTAGTTTCTTTATATCTGCCGGAGTCGTTAATTTCATTCTTGCTGGTCTCGTATTAAAATCCAAAAGAAGCATAATCCCATATCTTGCATCAGCTGGGATCTCGGCAGGGCTAATTGTTGTCTACATCGCATCTAGAACCATAGGTGTTCCTGTAGTCGGAGTAGAATACTATGTCGGACGTCTAGACCTAATTTCAAAAGTTCTACAGGCAATAGCTATCGTCCTTTCAGGGATTTCCATCTACAATTTACGAAAACCTACTGCTCTAAAAGAGGTTGCCTAGCATTATTGCTTGGCGCAATCATTTTTTTATGACAAATGGAGATTTGGAATTGATTCGTGATTGTGTTGAGCAAAAACAAGTTGAATTTTTATTTGTAAGAACCTAAATTAATGCGTATATAGTGAGAAGGATGTGGAAATGGAAGCGAGTCTAATTATTTTAATAATCCATATTTTGGCGGGTTTGTTTTTGGTGTATATTACTGCCAGGGCGTATAAGCGAACAAAATACATTCCTATGCTGCTTCTTACTTTCGGATTCTTTCTGATAGTTTTTGGAGATACCATCCTCGGAGACTTGTTTAATTCTAATGATCAAAGCGTAGCAGAAACACTGGAGGAATTAGTTGAAACTTCCGGTTTCATAATGGTAATAATTGCCGTGATAAAGAGTTGAAAAATGATTCCGGACCAAAGGATATTCTGGATGTACTCACCGATGAAGCCTCTCTGCAAATAATGAATATCCTGGATAATCAAGAAAGAAGTGCGCGCGTAGTCTCATCTGTTCTAAACATGCCGATCTCTTCAACTTATAAGAAAATAAAGAAACTAGAACAACTCAAAATAATACGAATAACAAAAGTGATAAGAACCCTAGATGGAATGGATGAATCATTTTATACCTTGTCAATAAAGGAAATAAAGGTAACTTACAAAAACAATAAGTTTTCATTTGATATACAACAAAAAGCATTTGACGATAAGGTCGTCAGATTGTGGCAAAAATTCAAAAATTGAAATCCAGATGTATGATATTTTCAAACAGAAAACCGCTACCAATTGCGATAAATACATTCCTACTATTCTCATTATTTGAGATCAGAAGATAATTTTTTATTACTTTGAACAGGATAATTGATTGCCTATCTTGAATTCATTGTTTAGGATAGCGATTGGTTGGTGCCCTCCTCACCGGACCGCACCAATCAATTCAAATAATACAATTAAAGCGTCATCTTGCTTGTCAAATCTATGCATTAAGATTCAATTAGTAGAACGACAAAAGCTGATCTAATTTGAATAATCTGGACAACACTGACTCAAAAGCTCTATTATAATTTGTGTTTGAATCCCTCTACATGAATGGTTCAAATCCTCTTGGGACCATCTTTATGAAAATGCTCGGATCTTATGCTCGTACAGTAGGTTAAAATAAAATAAGAGGCAGATCGTAATAATATTGATGACAAATCAAATGTGCTTGTTTCTAGTATCAATATTTGTCTTTCCAATTTTTCAGAGTGACGTATTTGCACAGACCGACTCTAATCCTTTCATAAAGGAATTCCCAGTCCCCTCAGGATCTCATCCACACGACGTAGCACCAGGAAAGAATGGATCAATTTGGTACACTGCGCAGCGCTCTGGAGAATTAGGCTTATTAGATCCAATTTCTGGAAGGACGCAACAAGTTGAACTGGGGCAAGGCTCTGCGCCACATGGAGTTATTGTGGGGCCAGATGAATCTCCCTGGATTACGGACGGCGGACTCAATGCAATTGTACGAGTTGATCCTAACACTAAGAACGTCACAGTGTTTCCTTTGCCAGAAACTATTGGCAATGTAAACCTAAACACTGCTAGCTTTGATAACAATGGTATTCTATGGTTTACAGGTCAAGGTGGAATTTATGGAAGATTGGATCCAAACGATGGCAAAATGAAAATTTTCGATGCCCCCAAGGGTCAAGGACCTTATGGTATTTGTACTACTCCGGACGGACAGGTATACTTTGTATCGTTAGCAGGGAGCTACCTAGCTAATATAAACTTGGACACTGGAAACTTGACAGTCATAGAGCCACCAACAATAGATCAAGGTGCTAGACGTGTCTGGTCTGACTCTACGGGTCGTCTGTGGATAACCGAATGGAATGCAGGAAACTTGGGAATGTATGATCCAGTTACCAAAAAATGGACTGAATGGAAATTACCGGGTCAAAATCCTCAGCCATATGCAGTATTTGTTGATGACAAAGACATAGTTTGGATCAGCGATTTTGGTTCTAATGCTATCATTCGATTCGATCCATTAGTCGAAGATTTTCAATCCTTTCCATTGCCGACTCCTGATGCGAAAGTACGACAATTGATAGGCCGAACCGGAGAAATACTTGGAGCAGAGTCTGCAACTGATAAGATAGTGATAATTCGCTCAACAAAATGAGAATGGTTGATAAATCTTATTACAGGGCTAAAGATTGGAACCGCGAATTCTTAGAGTTTTGATCGCAGAACAAAACTATACTTTCGGAATATTAGTTCTACCTATTCCACTGACAATACATAAATTATTTACTGATTGTAATTTGTTAGAGGGAAATAGTCTATAACGAACCAAAAGAGACGTTATTTCAAAATTCGTGCTGCGTTAGCACTGGGTGTATCCATTATAGCAGATATTCTTGATTATTTGGCAGCTCCTATATTTGGAGTACCTATAATAGGTGACTTATTTGATGTCATTGTAACTGGCATACTGTATCTGATAACAAGAAGTAAAGTTTCAGTAGTAATGAATCTCGCCGAATTCATTCCATTCCTTGGTGATTTTCTGCCCGTCTATACAGTGTCCACGATGTTATGGGTACTTCGGGACCAGGAATTTGATAAATTATTCATAATAAGGAAGATGATAAATCTATTTTCAAATAAGCAAAATAATCCCTAATCAGGGAATTGAAATTTAGCTTTAATCTTGTTGATCTTTCACAAAAATCGAAAACCATTTTACTTTTAACAAAATTATGTTTAAGAAAATATGTTTAAGAAAATATGTTTAAGAAAATATTACATGTCCTAAGCATAAGTTACTCTGAATCTATGTTCTTAATTAAAGAACAACTGATGGGATGAGTTAGGATGATTGAATGATGAACAAGAAACAATCAAGCACCCCATCAATTGCTTCTGGTTGCGTTAAGTGAACATGCACTACAAAGTATAAAAAAGGTGGAGGTACAATCTTCTATAAGATTATTTTTTAGTTATTCATGTGTTATTTTAACCTCAAGAATTCACAGGGATGAGAAATTGCTATTCAACACAATTTAACACTATATAGTACTTTGTAATGCTACCTTTCTTATATCATTCACGCCTATTTCTAGACATGAAGAGTGGTAGATTTTGCGATTTGTGTAGAAAAGAAATCACCATAAACAACATGATACCTATGGAAATTCAAGGGGAAAATTATGTCTTTGACAGCCAAGATTGTATTAGAATATTTCACAAATTAAACGCTGTTTACGGGAATATCTTGATAGGTGAATAATGATATTGAGAAAAGTAACGATCTCTAAACCAAATATCTTGAATAGAAATTCCAGCATTTTAGTTTTGGGCTTAGGCATCATAACCGCATTAGGTTTTGTATTGTCGCTGCAAACATCTTCAGTCTACGCTAGTGAAGGAGACTCTCAAGATTTAAAAATTAATTGGTATGATAAGGCTCTTTCTGTAAATCAGAATAATGTTCCTGCCTTGGTTCAAAAAGGAACAGAACTCCTATCTCAAGGGAAGGGTGAAGAAGCGATAACTTGGCTCGATAGAGCGTTGAGCATTGATCCCACTAACCTAATGGCATTGACAAGTAGAGGTGGAGCATCAAGAGATTTAGGACAATATCAGGAGGCTATCATAATGTATGACAGAGTACTTGCAATAGATCCATATGATGCATATGCGATAGGTGGAAAGGCAGATTCGCTCTTTGGCGCAGGACAGCAGAAACAGGCTATTGCTTGGATAGAAAAGATATTGGAATTAGACCCCAATAATGGGAAAATTCTACAAGTAAAGGAAACACTCCAGCAAGCTGTCAACTAATCAATTTATTTGGCTACGAAGGGCACCTAATCGTAAAAATCATAATATGTGTTCTACGGCCTTTTGTACGTCCCCAGCATCAATAATATCTCCATCAATCATAGCTTCAAGCAATCTAAGTACTATCAATTCACCTGTTGCGCCTGCTATTGTCTGTGGAACGACGACGCACACATCATCCACTATTACGGTAACCTCATCATCAGACGAGCCGCTCCAATCTTTGGGAATGCTAATGTAAAAATTGTCAGAGTCCGAATTATCATGCGGATTCTGGTATAGGATTCTTACCAACACAGAGATTTTGGTGTAGTTACTTAAATCCTTGCTCCTTGATCCCTGAATTTACTGGTTCCTGGTGATTGATATCACTTAGAACAAATGTCCTCACCAAGAACCAAAAGTTATCTATTCAAACTTATTAGGCATATTGGTATATGAAAATTTTTAATTTAAGATTTCTGATACAAGTATCTATATAATTTCCAATCCAAATAGTATTACCTACCCTTACATCTTGTTGCTTCCCACAGCTATTCAAACGTTTTTAGAAATTGATTGATGCTTATCCGGTGAAAGAAGCATCAACCAAATCATCTGGACCAATCTAGATGATGAAACTACTTTGTCTAAAATATTTAAAATTTCTATTACGGGTTATCTAACAGAACCGTATCTAACAGATTAACAATCTATTCTAGCTTCGGTCTGCGAAAGGACCAACCGTGTCATCGATTGCAAGACTAAATGATGATAGTTTGCGTCGAAAGTTAATGAAATTGCTAGTCACTCAATAAGTTTTATCATAACTAGGCCTTCATAATATTTCAAAAGCATAAATTCAACTTGTATTATGAGCTGTGAAGATTATCATATTTCATTCTATTTCACAGGCCAAGTGCCAAAGAAGAAGCATTGCAAGTCAAAGATCAGATTGCGATACAGTATTCACAACACTCGTTTCCAATTGGTAATCACGTTATCATGGTATTTTGGCTTTCAGTTCTTCTAACTCGGGAACTATACTTCTAAATTTTATGCAAATATTATCACCAATAGATACCATTTCACTGAACTTTGAATCTGAAGTTTGCTTGACACTGGCAACAGATTCGAACACTTGTTCTATATCCAAACTCAAATCAATCATCGTCTTTACAATTTCATCAAGTGATGTAAAGAGTCTTACGTTTGGATTAACTAGAACTTTCACACTTTTTATAGAACTCCGTATTGCATTTGCATGGTTTCTTACCATAAACCTACTAACCCCCATTGATTTTCGTTGAATTTCTCTTCTATAAGAAGGCCGTAAGAATCTGGTTACTCTCCATTTTTTTACGAAATCCTCAATATCATGCAGTAATAAATCTAGGTTTGCCTCAACTGTTTCTTTTGCTTTTTTACTTTTCAGATAATTTCTGAAATGTAGAATCAAATAATATGTGATGATCGTGAATATAATAATAGCAGCAATACCAATTATTACAGCAGCCTCATTTACTGCTACATTCTGCGAACTGAACTTATTAACAATATATGTCCTAATAGGAGCTAGACATATTGTAATGATATAAACAAGGAGAGCTTCGAGAATTAGAAATGTGGCACTTCTTTCAAGCGACAAGTGAAGAGTGTTAGATTTCGAGAATATTTAATTAAACCGTCAAAACTCCTTATGTTGCTAGACAGAAACCAAACACTAAGTTATCAGATGTAGATAGAGAAACACTTAAAGCTCAGTGCTGTTCATATAACCGCATATAGTCATCACAAGAATAAAGTGAAGAGGGATCATTACCGTCCGATTGCTCGGTAATCAGGGAGTTGGATACACCGCGACCAGAGGGCATCGGTTCAACCTCTCAATTTTATTATATTTGGTTAGGAAATAAAAGATTATTGATCCATTCACAAACCCCTAAAAAAACAAATAAAAGATTATTGGTAAAAGATTAAATCTTCAGAAAAATATCGGATGATGTGTCAGTATTTAGTCGGCACAAAAAAAAACATTTACTTGATATCCATCGTTGCTATCGTAATTGCCCTTTCCTTGGTAATTAGAGCATCATTAGATCCTCCAATACCCACTGAGCCAATTATCTGGATTCTTGTTGTAATCGGTCTTGTTGGAGCATTGTACTTTTACCCATATGTGAAGGAATTAATCGACAAAAATACTATAGATCCCTAAATTACTACCATAATAAAACTCCCTTTAACTTACCAGAACTTAATTTACAGTTCTGCTGCGTTATAGGGTGATCGGAGTACGCGCTGCAAATCGGGTGATACGAGAATTTTAAATAAAGTAGGAAATAATCTTGACTTATGGGTGCGGATTCTACCCGAATATATTTACGCGTTTATCTCATAAATTTGGCACTTCTTGTAAAAGATGCAAAAATATCATATTAGACTGTCATAAAAGAGACAAAATCGATTAAACTTCTACGTAATAATCATCCTAGTGTAGATGATAGATATCGATTAAAACGCTATAATAATAAAATGACAAATCATTTGTCAAGAAGAAGAATCGCTCTAATGTCCTTTGCTGGTAGTTGAGGATAGGAAATAGTTATAGAGTGACAATACCGATGGAAATGATTTCAGATTTAGGCTGGAAAGAAGGAGATATGCTCAGAATAGGCATGGAAGATTCCAAATTATCGATTCGAAGGGATACCCATTGACCTTTACAATTTATATAATTACAACTGGAGCTATACTATATGCTAGGAGTGTCTAAACTCGGCAATTTGTCGAAACTAAATTTGCAGCCTAAGAAGAAGGCACAAGTCTATGACGAATTAAATGAGTTAAGAGTACAATTAGGATTGACTCGGACAAAAGGAGATATGAGTGCAACTCGTGAGATAGTTAGACGAGTTGGATCCTTACTGACGTATTGTCTGACATTCGAGAAAATGAAAAACAGTGAAAAAACTATATTTTGATACTTCCGCCTTCGTTAAAATTTTTGTAGAAAAAGAAGAAGAATCAAGCATAGAAGTCGAAAGACTAGTTACTCTTGTAAGGGATAAGAAGATCATAGGTGTTATCAGATTGGGTAATAAACGAATCAATTGCAGTTATCGATGCTAATAATAAGGAAGGAACTATAGATGCAGTTGAAACACAACAAATACTATCTGAAATGACAGATATGATCGAGGGAAAAATAAGATATGAAAATGTTGAACTATATCCAGTACCTGAAAAGGTTCTAATAATGTCCAGAATGGTTATTCAGGATTATCATATTGGAGCATCTGACGCCTTACATGTATTTATCTCGGCAGCAGCAAATTGCGATTACTTTATTTCTGGAGACAGAAAGTTAATTCGACAATTAACTACAGGAAAGCACAGATTATCTGCATTTAATATAAGGGTCAAGGCAGATAGGGAAACTCTATCTAGAATGTTGCCCTCATAAACCCCTAAATTACCAGCAACCTATAACTCCCGATAACTTACCAGAACTTAATTTACATAGGCTTTTATAATAGCTACCAACAACTTTTTTTGGACGATGAAAAATCAACGAAGATGG
>JARBAW010000050.1 GCA_029237505.1 Nitrososphaerales archaeon | reverse complement strand
ACTGAAGATGGAGAACAACAAGGTCAAGCTGGAGCAACAGGATCAGAGGATGATGAACAGCAACAAGATCAAGATCAAGAAGACACTGAAGATCAGGAAGAAGAAGCAGCCACTAGTGTTACCAATGCTACCCCAGGTATCCTTAACGCAACAAACGCGACCAGTATGCTGAATGCAACTGGACTCGAAGATAGTAACGAAGATTCAGAAGACGACCCTGAAGACGAATGATCGTTTACTAGATAAAGCAAAAAATAATTCTATCAAAGAACTTACTTTTTTTCCAAGTTTTTATTACTCTTCCAACCACGAGGATAAGTATCAGGCTTCATTATCAGTCTTTTAATGGTAAACGCAATTCCCTTGTTATTTTCCTTAATTTCTTCTAACTCCATATTAGCTTCGGCCAGAGCAACGATCTCCCCTTTTAACGAATAGATTGCTACAAGGTTGCCTTTTCTTATGTGTTTGTCTACGGCAACAATTCCTGGAATTGCCACCTGCGCCCCATGACATAGTGCGTCAACTGCAGAGTCCTTTATTGCCACCGACAATACACCTTCAAGTGCCAGCTCAATCGGTTTAATTAAAGATCGAATTTTTTCTTCATTTTGTGTTTCTTTGAATGTCTCTACAGCATCAACTAGGTCATGCAATCTAACAAAATTGTCCGATGTTTCTGAGAAGATGCTTACTCTTGTTCTTCGCAATTCAAACATAGTTGCACCAACTCCCAGCACTTCTCCCACGTCATAAACTAGCTTTCTGATATAGGTTCCGGCCTCGCATAGAACGCGAATTAGATGAATATTATCTTCACTTGCCAATCTTTCTAATTCATATATCCTTCTAACACGAGTCGATCTTTTTACAGATGATCTCTGTGGGGGTCTTTGATAAATTTCTCCGGTAAATTGTGCTAATAATTTGTCGACAATGTCTACATTCATTTGTTGATGAATTCTCGCAATAGCATAGTATTCTTTTGGTCCCAATAATAGTATGGACAGTGCTTTGGTTGCTTCGCCAAGTCCCACAGGCAGAAGCCCAGTAGTACCGGGATCAAGTGTTCCACTATGACCTGCCTTAGTAATTCCCAGGATTCTCTTGGTCCAGGCAACTATCTCATGACTAGTAGGTCCTGAAGGCTTGTCTAAAAGTATTATTCCGTTATCTAATAATACATTCAGGGGCCTCTTATCTGGATAATGCCCATACTTTGTGCTAGTAACGTCATCATTTACAATTTCTAGAGTATCAAGTCTTAAGGTCATATTTGCTCTAATATTTGCTAAATCTTCATCTTCTTTATAATTTCTTTACACAAAACAACAAGTGAATCAAGACTGAGAAGTTCAGTATTTATCATGAAATCAAAGACTTCAAGGCTCTCTCCAAATTGTGATCCATAAATCTTCTTGTAGATTTTTTTGTTCTCTCTATCCCTCATTTTTACTATTTCTAAAGCATCTTTTACAGATATTTTATCCCGTTTTGACATTCTTTCAGATCTTCTTCTTTGAGAAGCACTTAGCCAAAAAGTAATCGGTGCGGAAGTCAGCCAAGGAAGAGTGTGACTAGTGATAATAACGTTACCTTTTTTAGCAATACTGATTAATTTGTCATCTACTTGTCTGTCAAATGCGGGATTCTTCTTCCGTTCTTTCATAAAACCAATGGCATCGCTGGAATCCCACCAATCATCCCCGGATATCATGTATCCGTGTTGACGGGCAATCTCCTTTAAAATATCTCCACCATTATAAAGTCTCAATCCAAATTCCTTTGCAAGAGCATGCGCCAGTGTGGTTTTTCCCACCGCTGCGCTGCCTGAAACAACGATGCTGATATTCTGCGTCTTGTCTGATTTCAACATGATGTCACTTTTGTAATACTGTCAACACGATTGTCCATATCTATGTTGCCCACACTTTGCATCCATCAATCAACTAGGTTTGACTACTAATTCAACTAATTGCGAAGTTGCAGAGTCTATCATGTCATCATGATTATATACAATTTCAAAAGGTGCTCCTGTCAAAATGGATAGTGAGGAAATCATGGACAGAGAAACTTGAATATCCCTATTTATTTCGTCTTCTGAAATCAAATCTCTTGTCCTGGTGCTATCTTTTTTTCTCCTATTGAGAATTTCATCGGAATTTGCAGTTATCAAAATTAGTCTCTGAGGATTCATTTTTAAGATAAGGTTCATTGGTAATCCCGGATAGTACCCCGACTTCGTTTTAATAAAGAGATGAGTATCAACAAAAACTATTGAATCATTAAGATTAGAGATATGTTCGGCGGCCATATTCTGTAACTTTTGTTGAACATCTATTGTTTGTTTTCTCAGTTCATCTCTGTCAGTTATACCCAATTTCTTCGCTTCTTCAAACATTACTGTTCCAAAAACGACTGTTTTGACAGATGTTCCTTTATTCCGTAACGCTTCGGTGGTATTATTAATTATGGTACTCTTCCCTACTCCAGGAACACCAACAATGATGACAGTTTTTTTTCTAGGTTCTTCCAAGGAGTGCCGCCAATTTAGGCATATGGATATCTACCTGTTCTCGGATAAGAAGGTTATAATAGTTTACCAAAATATCGACCATAAGTAGTATACCAATTCCAGTACCAAATACACTTAGTACATTTGACACCGATGCCAATAGCCCAATTATCACTCCACCGGCTATAGTTACAGCAGGTATATACTTGTTAAGTAAAGACTGGACTGAACTTTGAGTTCTTCTAAATCCTGGGACTTGTACATCAGCATCGAGTAAATTCTTTGCAGCAGCTTTTGCAGATAATCCACCTAACTCAACCCAAAGACGTCCAAATACAGTAACAACGGCAGTCAAAAATACTATATATACGGCAGTTCTGACAGGATCCTCTAGCGAGTGCTCAAAACTTCTAGGTGCTGTGATATAATACAAGATACCCCCGGTAGGAGATTGAGATTGTCGTGGATCGAATTGGGCAATCCAATTAAAAAGCGGATTGGAATTGTCGGGATTATAGTTAGCCCATAGCATCTGCCCCATAAAGACAGCATTCGCTAACAGTGCTGAAGCCAGAATCACTGGAATGTTAGACGTATATAGCAACTTTATTGGATATACTGCAGTAAATCCTCGATACTTTGTAGATACTATAGGGATATCCACATGGATACCCTGCGTATATACAAGAGCCAATAGCACCAATGAAGTCACAACAAGACCAAATACACTGGGGAGTTGACCGCTTCTGAATAAAGTGTTTGCTAGATCACCGTGTGTCGCTGAATCGATAATAAATGGAATAATTCCTACCGGTCCATCCTGGGCAGGCAATGGACTAAATATACTCCATAAAATTCCCTGTGCAACTCCTGCCATAATGAAAAGACTAATGCCTGAGCCCAGTCCCCATCCTTTTTGAATTAATTCATCCAGGTACATTACAACTATACTCGCACCAATTAACTGTCCTATCAAGACAGGGATAAGACTAGGATGGGCCAGTAAACCACCATAAACACTAATACCATAAAGGGCACCCTCAGCGATAATGACAATAATAGTGACTATTTTTGTCGCTGAGGTAAAAAGAGATCTGTCATCAGGATCCTTGAAATTCAGCTTTATCAATTCCGAACCCTTCAATAGCTGCATCAATAGACCAGCCGTAACAATTGGTCCTATACCTAATTCAAGTAACGTTCCTTGTTGTGCAGCAAAAATAACTCTGGCAAAAGCCAAGAAATCAAATTGTGGAGAATCGGTTACACCATAGAGTGGAATTTGACCCATGACAAGGTATGCAAACAATGCAATTCCGCACCAGATGAATTTCTCACTTAATCCAATTTTCTTTTTCGGTTTCTCGACTTGAGGAATATAAGCTGAGACTTTCTTTATTACTGTTCTTAAAATACTTTCATTGTGCACGGTGGTCATTTGAAATTATACTACCTCCTGCCGACTCTACTTTCTTTTTAGCACTTGCAGATGCCTGTGCTACCTTTATAACATAACTTTCGCCAATGTTTCCGCCGCCCAAGAGTTTTTGAATTCCCAATGATCTAAGATCTAGAACTGTTTTTTGATCCTTTTTATCACTGAACTTTGTTGAGAGTGTTTTTAGATCTCTCAAATTTATCCATTTTTTTACCAAAAAGTTACTATATGAATTAAGAGTGTCATGTCCGAAATGGTCGGGTTCTTCAATAACTGTTCTAATCCAAAAATGCTTATGTTTTCCGCCTCCACCTATTCCACCCCGGCTTCCAGATTGTCTGTGTTGACCTATTTGACCCCATCCGCAATATCTTGAACCTCGATGTCTGCGGCTCTTTCTCAATCTAGTTGCCATGTACGATATACCTTATACAATCAAAATAAGTGTGTAAATATAAATGTAAAACTCATGTCGTCTTCAGCAATATCAAACCATTCTCTTTACTATTTCAAGCAATTCTTTGTTATTTCCAAGGATACCGCCATCCGAAAACTGCTTTTTGGTACTCTTTTTGAAACCGCCTTTTGGTGGATTTAGTGTAAACCAGGGTTTGAAGTTATTCTGTTCTGAAAACTTTATCTTATCATTTACTATGACGCTTACCAATTCATCAATTCCCTTGTATTCGTGCTTTGACTTTTTTTCTTCGCCCGATTCCAATATTGAACCTTTCTTTTTACCTCTTTTTTCAATCAATGTTTTTATAATGTCAGTGTCTGCTTTTGACCAAGCCACCCATTGATTTATTTTTCTCAACATACCCAAGTAATTTGTTGATTCTGGTACAAGAGTAGCAGAAAATCTCTTATTCAAATAAAGATTCTTAAGCGTGGTCAATGCCCAGTAGGGGACATTTACTGTTCCTCTCATTCTAACTACTAATAATGCCATTTTTTTTCAACCTGTGATATAAGTAGAATTAAGTGCATTAAATATCGCCATCGCAGTAGAAGTCATAGTATTGGTGGATCCGAATGATTTGGTCCATGCATCCTTTATCCCCGCCAGCTTTAATAGATTCTTAATATTTTCACCTGCAACTAAACCCAAACCCCTGGGACCTGGTAGGATCTCTACTTTCACACTTCCACCTCTACCTCTAACATTGAAAGGAATAGAATGCGGTTGAGTGCATCGACATTCCCAGCTACCACAACCCAACTTTACAGGAATTATGTGAAGATAGGAATTAATCGTTGCCTTATCAATTGCAATTCTCATTTGAGATGCTTTGCCCATACCTATCCCAAACCATCCTGCTTCGTTACCAACAGCAACAAGCGCGCTGAATCGCGTCATTTCTCCAGCGTCAGTCTGCTTTTGCACGATTCCAACATGTACTACTTGACTCTTAATGTCAGGAAGCAAGTGTTTTACTATTTCTGACTCCTGAATACGCATTCCATTTTCATAAATCTGCTCCATTGAACTAATCTTGTTCTCAATGACCATCTGTCCTAGCGCAGTGCGAGGTTTCCATACCGTTGCCTGTTCGTTATTCCTAGGATTGCTCATTTTGACTCTCCTTTCTTCTTGGAAGCCTTTGCCTTTGTAGTCTTAGATGCCTTGACAGGTTTGTCTGATTTATCTGATTTCTTGTCACCCTTATCGTTTACAATTCTATCTTTTACTTCTGAAAAATGATTCGGATATTTTTCTGGTTCCAATCCTGATCCCAAGTTTGACGAAAATCTCGATTTATATAAATCATCATTAGACTTTATTTTCTTTGCATATTCTGCAATATGATTGCCCTGTATTCTTTCTTCAGATGGCAAAACCTCTTCTGAGATAGGCATTTCCAATCCTGCTTCAGATAAGCCCTTAAGACATGCTGCAATCTTTGTCGTAAAGTGTCTCTTACCGATATATAGTATTGCGCTAGTAATCCTTTTTTGAATACATTTCTTGCCCAATAAAAGACCAACTAGATAGCATGAAGGGATATTTTTGCGGGAGCCCTTCCAGCCATAAGACAATAATTCGTTACTATGTACGGATGCCATTACTTTGTCGCCAAGAAGAGCTGGTCGTATTAATTGAGCTGATACGTTTTGGTCGCTAACATTAACAGTCACAAAATCCTTCTTTCCAATAAGCAATTTTTCTCTCTTCCTGTAATTAGTTTTTCTTTCTCTTATTCTTCTGAATGTTGAAGTATAAACCATAAACCGAAAATCCACCTGTCTATCCTATTTATAAATTTGACAAGATTATGAATTACTTATAAATCTTCATTATGCGTCTTTTCTGATTTGGATTTGGATTTGGATTTGGTTGACATCTTATTTGCAACCATAGCAGCAAAGGCACCTGCACCTATCCCATTATCGATATTTACGACTGTCATCCCCATAGAGCATGTTTGAAGCATAGAAGCTAAAGCTGCAACCCCATCTGAACCAAAACCATAACCTATTGAAGTTGGCACACCGATTACGGGTATGTCGGTAATCGAAGAGACAACAGAACCCAATGCACCCTCCATGCCAGCTACTACTATTATTATATGCACATGAGAATGTATCATGTTGCTTACGGCCTTCAGCGTCCTGTGAATTCCCGCGATACCCACATCGTATTCTACCAAAGTTTCACAACCCATTACTTGTGCCATGATTTTTGCTTCTTCCGCAATCTTGATGTCAGAAGTCCCTGCACACAATATGCCCACTTTTCCATTCCTTTTAGGAAATCTATGAGACTTTGATGTAACCAATAGGGTGTTAAGGCCTTTTTCAAACACGAATTTCTCTTTTTCAAGTTTTTTGCATAGGCTCCTCATGTAGTCTGGGCTAACTTTACTGATCACTGCAAATCCTTTGTTTGATACTGTGGCTAGAATAATTTTGTACAGATCTTTGAGTTCTTTTCCTTGACCAAGGATAACTTCGGGAATACCGCTTCTTAATTCTCGCAGAGGATCTATTTTCGCCAGATTTTTTTCAACATATTCAATTGAAAAGAGTCTCAGTTCTTTTTCTGCGATGGGGACAGAAATCTCACCATTTGCTAATTTTTCTAATATTTCTCTAAGTTCCATGTCTCAGCTGTTTCTTAAATACTTGCAATCGCAAATTCAAAGGGAAAAACTCTTTATTGCATTTTTAACACTCTGAACTCCCAGATCAAAAACTTGCTTTTCGTTCTCGTTTAATCTTAGTTCAATTATTTTTTCCATGCCTTCGTCACCCAGGACACATGGTACTCCAATGCATACATCATTATAGCCATATTCACCTTCTAGCAATGCAGAAACAGGTAGTATTGCTTTCTTATTTTTTACAATACTTTCCACCATAGTAGATACAGCATTTCCAGGAGCGTAAACAGTTGCACCTTTCAACGATATTACTTGTGCTGCGATGCTCTTTGTCTTTGTTGCAAGATCCTCAGATTGTTCTGCTGTGACGAATTCAGTTAATGGAATACCACTCAAGCTCGAAAATCTAACAAGTGGAAGCATATTCTCACCATGTTCACTGATTACCATAGCCTGAACAGAATCTCGGGAAATTCCAGTTACTGTGCTAATGTGTTCCTTAAATCTTGAAAGGTCCAGCATCCCGCCCATGCCTATAATCTGCTTTCTGTTTCCACCTAGTGATTTTAATACAAGATATGTTAGTGGATCAAGGGGATTTGTTACTACAATTATCTTTGAGTCAGGTGCATAATTCTTTATCTTGTCACATACTCCTTTTACAATATCTGCATTAGTCTTTAGCAAATCCATACGTGTCATTCCCGGTTTTCTACCAACTCCGGCAACAACTACAACAAAGTTGGATCCTTTCATATCTTCATAATTGTTAGAACCACGTGCGATGCAATCTATTCCTTGTTCTGCCAACTGATGATTGATATCCAATGCCTCACCCTGAGGTAATCCCTCTACAATATCCAAAAGCAAAACATCTCCCAACTCTCTCAATGAGCAATTCAATGCCACAGATGATCCCACTCTTCCAGCGCCAATAACAGTGATTTTCATTTAACATTCAACCAATCTTGAGATTATTTATAAATTTTCAAAACTGCTGCAAATCATGGATGATCTAATCCAGCAACACAACATTTCATGACTTTCCCGAGGATTACATATTGTTTTAAAATTCAGAGCCAGTTTTTTCGGTAAAGTCCGGAAAAAGTACAGTAGTACCTTAAATTTTATATAGTTTTCTCATTTGGAACAATAATTATAACCATTATGGTCAAAAACGGAGTTTAATGCATAATGTTTTTATGCACACGTGAAATCTATTTTTTATGGAAGGATACTGTGTTAAGTGTAAACAAAAAAGAACGATGAATGACGAAAAGAAGATAACCATGAAAAATGGAAAACCGGCAACCCAAGGAATATGTTCAACTTGCGGTACAAAGATGTTTAGGATAGGAAAGTAAATAGATCAGAAATTTCAATCCATAGTAATAGTGTTTTCCATCTAATTTTTTAATCCACCTTTATGATGTTAAATTTCTAAGTGAATCCTTTTTACTAGTAACGTTAGAGGAATTTGGCGATTCTGAATCATTTTCCACAAATTCGTCAATCCCTTTCTTGATTGAATTTGATTTTTTTGATACTGATTCAGTTTTTTTGGATTCTCTGGATTCAAAACTATCGAGTTTTTCAAGTGCCTGACTAATTTCAGACTCTAAATTCTGTATTTTTTCAGATTCTACCCGCAGTGACTTGTCTAAGTGCCCTCCAGCAAACGAATTACTCAAGTCTTGATCTGTGGTATCAGGACGCAATTGCTTTTCTTGCCGGCTTGAAAGTTTGATATTACTATTTGAAAGTTCTTTCAATCTAGTGTCTATTACTCTTATTTTGTCTTCGATTATGGAAACAAGATTACTCTTGATTGAACTTAATTCATAAAGGTCTACAATAGATCTAGTTTTATCAATTTCTTCTTCACATTTTCTCAAGTCTTCACCATACTTTATCACTAGTCTATCAAACTCTAATTGACTTAGCTTTCCTTCTCTGAAAAATTCGTGTGTTTTTCTTACTGAACTAGTAATAATAGATCTTTCAACCTCAAGTGAGTCTAATTCATTTTTCATCATTTCAACGTCTGAACTGGTCTTGTTGGTGTCAAAGTAATCATCTCTCTTCCGATCCTTCTTCTTTGCATGTGCTTTTACAATTCTATTTTTTTTTATCTGTCGGAAAACAAGAGAGAATATTGCGCCTAGACCAATTGAAAAGGATGCAATAAGCAAGTCCAATTTAAGGTAATAAATTAAAACATACTGTTAAGTTTTGTCCCTAGAATATCTAGGCCACTCTGCGTTTTATCCAATCGTATTTACGTATTTTTGGATCCGGATAGCCACATTTACCACAAACCCTGTCTCTTTTGTGAAAAGCATTATGACCACATCTTCTGCATCTTATGTGAGTGCGCTTCCTCGTAAATTTGCCCATCGATGTTGTTCCTTTTGTCATTTCAATCTCCCTCCGTACTCAAATTACAAAACTAGACTGGTGGTGGAGATATCATCACAACATTATCTCCCCTAACTACAATAGTACCAATTTCGTTTGATTTTCCTTCCTCTAGTAGTTCTACCGAATTATCTAGTAACAAATTCATATGTTGATCAAAACCGTGTAAATTCCCACGGATTACCTTGCTTCCCTTAAGTTTTATCAAGACTATTTTACCCAAACTTTCATCGAGTACCTTTACAGCCATATCGACGGACATCTATATCATTACCTATGGTATTCCTTAATGAAGGTCTATATTAAAGTTAATAATAAGTGCATAGTGAACAAATCAAAGTCAATTTCAGACTTTATATCCAATTTTATTGTACAGAAAGATTAATCCACACAATTATGTGGCGAGTAGTCTATCTAATTCCTTTATTGTTCTTAAAAGATTCTTTAATGTAGTTGATATTATTTTTTTACCCTCTTCTTTTGTGGCATTTCTGGGATCGCCCAAAACACCATTTTTTGTAATCTTAAATGACGATGAATTACTAAGAAAAGAAGAATACGTAGCATGTAACATTTTCCTGTTCAAATATCCACTTTTAGCTTTGCTCATTTGAACCAGTTTTGGCGAAATGGCCAGCATAAGTGAAGTTTCAACAATACCACCATGATCAAAATCTCTTTCGATTAATTGCCAGTAATTGATTCCATATACCTTTACTTTTGGATTAATTTTTTCGACTTTCTGGGGGACATATTGTACAACGCCCATATTTCCACGATGGCCATTCAATATAATAATTTGATTAAAACCATTTTCGCCCAATGAAACACATATCTGAGTTAAGAGTTCGGAAAGTAAATCATTGGTAATTGAAATATTGAAAAATGGTCTATGTTCAAATGATACTCCAGAAGGAATACCAGAGAGGCTGTAAGAGGGAATTTTTTTTGTGAGTTGATTTGCAAAATATTCTGCAATTATTGTATCTGTGCTTACGGGAAGGTGTGGACCGTGTTGTTCGGTAGAACCCAATGGAATTATTACTTTATTTTTTCCTCTCTTTATCTCATAATGACTGAGATGATATAAAGACATTAGTATAACAGATATTGTACTGAGTTATTAAACTCTAATGAAATATAGTCAAAATGAATTATTAAACTATCGCTAGTTCGGGCTCCGCTATTAATCCTATTTCTTGTCTTTTATTACTACTCTTCCCCAGTTGACCTCTATCCGGTCTTGTAGAAATAGCGTTACTGCTTCAAGCAATGTTACCGCTTCAAGTTTCTGCCCTCTGCTTCTTATAGATTGTACACTATCTTCCGGTCTAACCCTAAATGACTCTTGGCATATTATCGGTCCTTGGTCTAGATCTTCTGTTACAAAATGTGCAGTACATCCAACTATCTTTGCACCTCTTTCATATGCCTGAACATAGGCATAGGCACCTGGAAAGGCAGGTAGTAGTGATGGATGAATGTTAATTATCCTATCAGGATATCGCCACACAAAGTTTGGAGTGAGAATCCTCATGTACCTACCTAATACTATCAGATCCACATTGTAGCGATCCAATATATCCAGTATCTCATTCTCTGCTTCTATCTGTTGTGCATGTACAATATGATAAAATGGAATATTGAATTTTTCTGCAATAGATCGAGCTGTATTCTCACTTCCTATTATTACAGCTATGTTGGCACTAATTTCCCCAGAACTTTTTGCATCCAACAATTTAAGAAGGCAATGAGTCTCTTTACTAACAAAGATAGCAATGTTCTTTAATCTTTTAGATTCCTGGTAGTGGATTTTTATCTCCATCTTTAGTTTTTTTGCTAGACCCTTCAGCTCATCGTCAAATCTTTCTTTCTTAAAAGTATCCTGTTTAAATGATGCTTCCAGCTGCATTCCAAAAAGCCCATTAATAACATCTTGATTTATTTGCTCAATATTTCCGTCATTCTTGAAAATAAAATTAGTTACATCAGCAACTACTCCTTTTCGATCTTTTCCTACAACTGTTACCTCAATTATCAGCCTGTCGGTTTTAGTCATGAATACATTGGATTATTATGCCTCAAAATTAAAGGATTCTAAAATTTGCGACACTAATGCTTAAATAAGTTGATTCCAATTGTAATGCGATGATAAATACACTTTTAGTGAATTTATGTCTAAGAAAATAGCACAGATATGTTCTCAACGTTTTATCTTTCCAATTTGGTTTGCAAGATATGAGTCCTGAGCAGAAACAAAAGATTTCGAAAAAATCAAGGAGGGATTTTGATTATAATAATCCCACTAGAAAATGCTCGGTTTGTTATACTCTGTCAGGCTGGCATTGTTACAAATGTAATGCAGATTTTTGCGAGATTCACTTTCATGATGAAAACCACAAGAAACTTTGCAGTTTTAATTGAATTTTTTCCGTAATCATATTTCTATAAACATTACACGACTATGTAACCAGAATTATATGAAATCTTAAATGTATGCGGGGGGTGGGATTTGAACCCACGAATCCCTAAGGAACAGGGATCTAGGAATATTGAATGTTATCCATTCTAAGCTTCGCACTCGCTTATCACGAGACCTGCGCCGTTGACCTAGCTTGGCAACCCCCGCACATAGATGTCAGCCTATTGATAGCAGGCCGACCAAGATGATCTATTATTTAGAATATATTGGTGTTTAGTTATGATGAACAAGAATATGCCACTTTTTGGTACTAATGGAATCAGAGGAGTTTTTGGAAAAGATCTATCTCTTGATTTCATAGTCGAAATTACTCGGTCCCTTGCGGCGTACTACAAGAAAGGTCCAATTTTGATAGGAAGGGATGGCCGAAATTCAAATAATATTTTGTTTAACATTGTTACTGCTGCTCTGAATTCTGATGGTCTTGATACGGTAGATGCAGGTATCTTGCCAACACCCTGTCTTCAGTATTCAACAAAAAGGAATAATTATCAAGGCGGTATCATGATTACTGCATCACATAATCCTCCGGAGTACAACGGTATAAAGCCAATTGCAAACGATGGAGTGGAGTTACCAAGACAGGACGAATCAGTTGTAGAAAAAATTTTTACAAATAAGACATTCATTACTTCAGAAGTCCTGGGACGAAACTTCAAGGAAGAAATGATCATCGATAAATACATTGATGATGTTCTGGCGCTAATAGACGCAGACAAAATTAGGAAACGCAAATTCAAAGTTACAATGGATTTGGGTAATGGAGTACAGGCATTAGTCGCACCACTGTTAACAAAAAAACTTGGATGCAACGTGATAACGGTTAATGGAACGATAGATGGAAATTTTCCAGGAAGAGGATCAGAACCTACTCCCACAAACCTTGGTCTATTGAGTAGCGTTGT
>JARBAW010000049.1 GCA_029237505.1 Nitrososphaerales archaeon | reverse complement strand
GTACTGTATCTCCAGGCTTTGATTATAGAGATTGGAAAATAGGAGATAGGAGGACACTATTAGAGCAGTATCCCCAATACTCGAGGTTAATTAAGAAATATGCGGCACATAATTGATCTGGCGTTTGATAATGTAAAAGTAAAAGAACAGTAAAAGAAGATTGTTAACTTAATGAATACAAACTTTGTGTATTTCAAATCAATTGGTTACGGACCCCAGAAAATCATATCCGATGTCATCTTCTTGATTTCCTTCAGGGGTAATATTTTCCATAATGTTACTGTTAAGAAGAGGGTTATAATCGATTTCTGAATTGATATTTGATTTGTCGTCAGTTGCTGGACTTTGGACTGGTTTGTCGTCAGTTGCTGGACTTTGGACTGGTTTGTCGTCAGTTGCTGGACTTTGGACTGGTTTGTCGTCAGTTGCTGGACTTTGGACTGGTTTATCACTTACCATCCCACTACAATCCAAAGCGGAAAGCATATTGACACATTCTTGAATTTTATTTTGAGATCTCTCTTGATTATTGTTTAATTCGTTGTGCTTCACCTTAATCATACTGCCTTCATAATTACTAATAGGTGGTTCCAATAGATTTTGTGGTTTGTCCATCTTGAATGATGTAGTTTTTGTAACCTTTGGGTAGCCATCTGCCGTAACATCCAAAACTACATTGTAATTATTCCCGCCACTGGTGGATGGAGTATCCCACTGGTAAGAAGCTAGGCCATTATCATCAGTACTTGCAGTAAACTTCTTTGCTCCAATCTTTCCTACGACATTTGCACCTGTTACAATTTCATTCGTATTGGCATCCACAACCTTAACTTCAATAGTTTGTTCATCGCCAGGAATCACAAGATCATTTGATAATGCTGCCTCAACTAACAACTGTCTTTGGACTTCAAAACTTCCTGTTAAAGAAGCAGGTTTGTAACCATCAGCGGAAGCCGAAACCAGTACCTTGTATTTTCCAGTCGGAATATCTGAAGTGATATTCCAGGTATGAGAATATGCACCAACTCCATCAGAAGTACCATTATCTGCCTTTTGACCAATTTTGGCTATAATATATGCACCTGGAACAATTTCCTTCGTATTAGCATCAATGACCTTGACATCAACCGTTTGTTGATCACCGGGCACGACAAGTCTTTTCAATAGACTAGCTTCAAGTAACAACTGTCTTTGGACTTCAAAACTTCCTGTTAAAGAAGTAGGTTGGTAACCATCAGCAGAAGTTGAAACCACCACATCGTAAATGCCAGACGGAGTACTAGGCATAATATTCCAAGATTGAGAATACTCTCCGAGATTATCGGAAGATCCGTTATATTCATTTACTGTCATGTTTCCTTGCATAATCTTAACATCAACATTTGCTCCTGCGATATTTTCTGATGTAACTGGATCTGAGATCTTTACAGTAAAGTTTTGAGCCTCTCCTGGAAACATCAGTTTTTTTGATAGCTCCACGTGGGTCAAAAGATTGTTGTTAGCAAGAGTCGATTCATTAGAAGAGATGTTCTGCGTAATAGCTGATGGACTTGTGGATAAAGTTCTCAACTGAGGAAGTATACCAAGAGGATCATGTAACACTGTTGTGGTTATAGGATTGGCTTCCTTAGTAACAACTCCTGTTACATTAATACTATGCCACTTAGTGGTTACTTTAGAATTTTCCAGACATTCTAGTTTGGATGTAAGATCATTTAGTCCATTTTCAATAGCATGATATGAAGGAGAATAAGTGAATGTCCAAGATGAGTAATCATTATTTCCATATGGTCCGGCTGCTTTTGCCTTTTGGAACGGTTTTTCGTTATTCCAATCTACTAGAACGGTACAGTCAGATTTCTCATTATCCGTAGAGACTCCGAAAATTGTTAAATTCCCAACAGGTATCTCTTTTCCACTTGTTGGAGACAATATTTTTACTCCTACAGATGGGGAGATTGTTTTTGTTGACGTAATTGAATTTGTACCATCACCTGCCGTCTCATCAGGAGCTGAATCCGTTTCTGCTTTAACTTTAATAATCGATTGTGGTGCGGTTCCATCATATTGCGGTAGAATTTTATCCTTAATTTGAACAAAACCATAACCATTGAATTCGCTAAAAGATCCTATCTGCAAAACTCCAAATCCGTAGACCGGATTTAGCATAGGAATTAGGAAGATAGTCGATACAAAGAATATAATTATTAAATAATAATTCACAAAATCTTATCTAATTTAATTTTTATAAGTATTGTCAGCCTATCCTCTCTTAGAATTAACACTACGATTCTTATTTAATCGAGTACATTTCTTTTTACTCATAGAATCACATAGTGCAAATAGCAATCGATCTTATGAAAGAATGTTGCATAAATTAGATTCAAATTATTCGATCAAAAAGTCCTTTACTATCTTATTAAACAATTGGGGATTTTCTACATGAGGTCTATGTCCGCATTTCTCAAGAATTATTATTCTGGATTTACCATTATCTATGAATGGGCGAATAAATCTCAATGGAATCATTCTATCTTCTCTCCCCCAAATAAGTAACATGTCGATATCAATTCTGCCTAGTTTGTTATTGTATCTTGGAGCCATCGCACTTCCTTTCAATGCAGAAATAAATCCATGTTTTGCACCTGGCAACGATAATCTATTGTAAATGGCATCGGCATATGAACGACTAACCATAGAGTTATCGATAGAGGTCAATATTCTGCTTACATCCTTTGATGATTTAGCAGTTACTATCTGGAGATACCTTCGCAATTCTTTGGTACCTTTGAAGGTTTTAGGCAGACAACCTGCAGGACTGATGAGAATAAGCTTGTCAACATTTTTCCCATTTCGAATAGCAAATTCTAAGGCAATATGACCCCCTAAGGATGAACCCATCACAAAAAAATGACTTATTTCTAATTTTTTAATGAATTTTTCAAGAAAATTTACGTAAAAATTTATGGAATAACTTATTTTTGGTTTATCGCTTAGACCAAAGCCCGGAAGATCTAGAGCAATTATTCTAAATTTGGTTGATAGAAACGCAATATTATTAGTCCAGCTTTCTATGGAACCGCCCAATCCATGAAGAATTAAAAGTGGAATATCTCCTTTGTTACTGTCCAAATATCTTACACGTAAGTTATCAACTTTAGTAAACTTGAGATTAGACATAATTAACCAAGAAAAATAATTGTAGAATAATTTGATTTCAAAAACTTTGATCCTTCGCACAAATTGCTAGTTTGGATGTGTATTGAATCCTCGGTAACATGAATTCCTAGCCAATTAGGTCAAACATGCTCATACGATCGGCAATTCTATCTTCTAATTTTTCCACTCTCTTTTCTATTTTATTCTGAGTGACATCATCAGGTCCGTTGAATTTAAGTCCGAATATTGAATTACCATCAATTTTGTGATTTGAGAAGGAACTGTCAGTATCCGAATTTGTATCAAATGTATTTACTTGATTTTGATTCGATTCATCTTCTATCAGATCTGGTTCATATGTAAAGAAAGTATTGGATTCGCCGCGAGAAGTCAAACCTTCATCTGAAGCTTCAGAAGCAATGCCCATGTTATTTGTTTCACCTATCATTCCCTGTTCGTCTGAACTGAATGTATTATAAGTTCCAGAACCTGTATTGGTCGTTTGCATTGAGCTAATTCCATCTTGCGATCCAGCCGTTTTCATATTTCTTATTACTGTTTGGGAGGAATCTTCAGTTGAAGTAGATGTTGTTGATTCTTCATCTGATTGTGAGTACAAGGGTAGAATCTTAAAAGTACCATTATTCTTGCTGTCATCTATTGACGAAATGTCAGTATCTTCACTATTTACATTTTCATTAGCAACCTTGTCATTAGTAACCTTGTCATTAGCAACATCACTCACAGCTATATCTTCACCAGATACGTCCTCAGCAGATTGAACAGTATTGTTGATGCTATCGGAATTATTTGAGTTACTATTTACTGATAACAAGTTGTTATGTTCATCAACGGCATCATTCACTGCTACGTCTTGACTAGATACGTCTTGACTAGATACGTCTTGACTAGATACGTCTTGACTAGATACGTCTTGACTAGATACGTCTTGACTAGATACGTCTTGACTAGAT
>JARBAW010000048.1 GCA_029237505.1 Nitrososphaerales archaeon | reverse complement strand
TTTACTATACCAGTATTAGGCATTTTATTCCCTCATATTCGTAAATACGATGGTAAAGTTATCTTGCTTGAATATAAGTGCTTTGACATAATATTCAAAAAATTTTCAAATGATTTTTTCCAAACTCTCTAGAATGAAATTTCAATCCTTTTGGCGACATGGAAGTTCATTGAAAATTTGAGCTGATCTGTTCTGCCTTAGATAGCATGACTCTGCAAATCCTGCCTATTATACAGACGTACAAGAAAAGATTAATTATGTGAGCTTGAGTTCACGTACTAAAGAATGTCTGATTGGGATCTTATAACTCCAGGGATAGGGCTTACTTCATTAGGTATTGTCGGGGTCGGTATATCACTTTCAGGTATTGCCCATACATTTACTGAAGGAATGCACGCTGTGAGTATTCTTACCATGTTTATCGGATTAATATTTCTGGCCGCCGGAATTTTCAAAGATGGATTTCCAACTTCAGCCAAAGCCAAATCTGCGACATTTATCACTTTAGGTTTTCTCGTTACCTTTGGTCTGGCAGCTGCCATATCCGTTAGTACACGAACACCAAGTATCACTGCGTATATTGGATTGATGCTTATCATATCAATACCTGCCACGGTACTTACGGTGGCATCATACAAGAGGACGCCTTACTTTAAGGCGATTGCGGTAATCTTCATCATGTCGGCAGTAGTCGGTGGATCTACGTTTTATGTATTTGGATTAGTTACGCCAAAAGCAGTACAAGAAAATATCGAAAACGCTGAGGAGAGCCAAAATCAAACCCCTCCTGCAAGAAATATCACCAACACAATCAAGACTAGTATACTTCCTGGTTCATCAGCACCTGGAAATCCCAGCTTTCAGCCTGCTAATGTGACAGTCCCAAAAGATGGAGGAATAGAATGGATAAATAATGATAATGTTCCTCATACAGTAACAAGTTCAATAGATGATGGGAAGACATTTGATTCAAAAACGATTAAGCCAAACGCAACCTTCATCCTTGATGCCACAACCCTTAATGATTCACAATATGATTATTTCTGTACTTTACATCCCCACATGAAGGGAAAAATAATAGTAGGTTAGTATTGTTCTGATTTCACTGTGCAAAGAAATTGTATATTAGTCATATTTTAAACGATGTCATCGGCCTGAATTGAATATAAGATCGAGTTTACTAGATAGAAATGTGGAGAATTAACAATGTCCAACTTATCATTGCTAGTTACTGAAAGCCAACTAGATACTCTAACACATTTCGCAAGGGAAGATTACCCTAATGAATCATGCTCCCTTCTTTTGGGAAATATTGTCAATAATGAATATTGTGTGAAAATGATAAAGAGGATGGAAAATATCGCTCATTCAGAGTATTCGTTTAATATAGATCCTGATGAACTAATGAAGGCGTATCAATGGGCATCTGCTAATGAATTAAACGTTGTTGGTGTCTTTCATTCACATTTGGTTGGGTCTCATCCGTCTAACACAGATTTAACCTTCATGAAGATAAACCCAGTGATTTGGCTCATATACGAGGTATCAAGTTCCACATACACGGCCCACCTTTTAGTGGAAGATTCCCTGGAAAAAGTAAAGATAGAGATATCTAAGGACTAAGTCTCTCTGTGTCCCTAGGATAGAGAACAACTTCTCTAATGTTTGTGGATTTTGTAAGGATCATCATAAACCTATCAAAGCCAAGACCACAGCCAGAGTGAGGAGGCATCCCCCATTCAAACGCTTGTAAGTGGTCCGAAAAGCTACTAGGGTTTAGTCCTTTTTCCAGTAACTTATTTTTCAATCTTTCAGAATCGTGTTCTCTAGTACCTCCAGAGACAATTTCAAGATATCCATATTGCAGATCAAATGACTTTGATAATTCTGGATCTTTTTCGTGTTCTAGTATGTAAAATGGTTTCAGTTTCGTCGGCCAATCAACTATGAAATAGAATTTTGGATAGATTTCACCAAGTTTCCTTAAAGATGGATCGGAAAGATCCTCACCAAATTCAATTTTTTCACCTAAACTTTTCAAGTCCTCAAGGCATTTCTCATACGAAATTCTGGGTATTTTGTCAGGCAAAATATCCCGACTTTCACCAAAATATTTCATTTGGATATTGTGATTAGTATAAAGATCGCTTATTGTTGAGATGATTAATTCTTCAATGAAATCCATAACATCAGTATATTTTAGATATGCTGCCTCCATATCCACGCTGACAAATTCAGAAAGATGTCTTACGGTATGTGATGGCTCCGCTCTAAAATATGGTGAAATTTCAAATACTCTTTCAAGCCCCAAAGTTAATTGTTCTTTGTAAAGCTGTGGGCTTTGAGCCAAGAATGCCTTTTTTGAAAAATATTCAAAACCAAAAAGATCTGCTCCGCCTTCCGTAGCACTCCCAATTATTTTTGGAGTGTTGACTTCAACAAACATTTTGGAAGTAAGGAATTTACGAATTAAATAAAGTGCATTAGATCTTGTCTTAAAAATGTTGGAAATTCTAGAGTTTCTTAAATCTAGCGCTCTGGAATCTAGCCTTTTATCCAGTGATGAGCTTACTCTTCCAGTTGGATCAATTGGAAGAGGGTTCGCCGCCTTCGACAAAAGTTCGACTTTTTCTACCTTAACTTCAACCTGAAAGCTCTCAGCCTTACTTTCCTTAATAACTCCATGGATAATTACGACACTCTGCCTGGGAATTTCTCTAAGTTTAATCAGTATTTCTCCGGTAACAACCCCCTGAAAATTTCCGGTCATGTCTCGAACACTTATGAATCCAATTTTTCCCATATCTCTGAAATCTTCAATCCAACCTACAAACATCAAATTTTGGCCGATATTGCTCTTATCAATTGATACAGCAAATGTTCTTTTCAAGATATCATAATTATTCATTCCCTTACTTACCTGCGATCTCTACAACAAGCTCTACGTTCCTGACTGCATTAACAATCTTTTTTATTTTCTCAATAATATTAAAGAATTTTTCATAATCTTTACTTTCAATAGTAACTTGTGTTACTTGATTCCCATCGGGTAACCAAATCATGTTTGTTTTCAATATTCTAATGGGAAAGAAAAGATTTTCAAGAAATCGTCTAATCGAGCTATTTGATTCCACAAACCATACTTTTCCATTAAATTCTTTTTCGACTGAATTCATTAGTTCATCATCGGAGTTTATGTGGCTTACATTTGAATCCTTCAAAATCAATATGTAGTCTTCATCAATCTTCTGAGAACCTATTAAATTTATTTTATCTATATCCTGATTCTTATGTGAGAGTTTGATAAGTTTAATAGAGCATTCTACATCGATGGTAGACAGTTCCCCATTTTTCAGCCTGCTTTCACATTTTGGACATAAAACACCAGTCTTGGCATCAAAAATGCAAATGGGTACTTTCAACTAAAGATCAGGTTGTCTACTATTTCTACCATATATATGTCCAATAGGTTCTGATGGACAAATTACTATTTAATAAAATAGATACTTATACGGTCAAGATCGATTAAGAGTTGTTTGAATTTTGCTCTTACTGTAAATAATTTAAAAGTATATTATTTCACACAATTCGGTAATGTAAGAGCGGTTGACGACGTTAGTTTTGGCCTAGCCAAAAATGAATCCATAGGAATTGTTGGCGAATCCGGATGTGGTAAGAGCACTTTGGGAGCAGCACTCTTGCGTTCAGTTCCCTTTCCAGGCAAAATAGTCGGCGGTCAAATTATTCTAGACACTCAAAACATATCTAAATTATCAGATACTGAATTTGATAAGAACATCAGATGGAAGGAAATTTCGATGATCTTTCAGGGAGCACTTAATTCGTTAGATCCAGTCTTTACTGTGGGATCGCAAATGAAGGAGATTTTAAAGCAACATGGTTACTCTAGAGATGACTTTAAGGTTATTTCTGATTCTTTGGAAAGTGTGCTATTAGAACCGTCAATAACCAAAAAATACCCACATGAATTGAGTGGCGGTATGAAGCAACGAGTTGCAATAGCAATGGCATTGTTACTGAATCCCAGGATATTGATAGCAGATGAACCCACTACTTCGTTGGATGTCATGGTACAATCACAAATTATCAATCTCTTAAAAAAATTAAAAAAGGATCGTAACATGTCAATAGTATTCATTTCCCATGACTTGGGAGTCATATCAGAAGTATCAGAAACTATAGCCATAATGTATCGCGGACAAATAATTGAATTGGGAAAATCCTATGATATTTATAATAAACCAAAACATCC
Organism: Nitrososphaerales archaeon; assembly: GCA_029237505.1. Classification (GTDB taxonomy): domain Archaea; phylum Thermoproteota; class Nitrososphaeria; order Nitrososphaerales; family Nitrososphaeraceae; genus TA-21. The sequence continues at coordinate 37,374 of JARBAW010000048.1, read as the reverse complement.
GTATACTGAAAAACTCGTAACATCAATTCCCAGTCTCAAAGGTGAAGAAAAAACCCCGCTAAAGCCGGACAGAAAGTCAGAGCGATTTGAAATACTAGAAAGTTTGCAAGAGTCAACCGTAAGAGATACTGGATGCAAGTACATTCATAGTTGTCCATATGCAAAGGAAAAATGCCGTAACGATCCACCATTAATTAATGACAAGAATGGTTTTGTTCGTTGTTGGTTATACGAATAAAGACGAAGCTTTGTTTTGTCTTATTCAATGCAATTAAACTCAATTGAATTATAATGTTCTAGATATTCTCGAACATTTTGCAATAAAGAAAATCTTGAATCATAAGAATTTTAAACTCCATTTATTTAATAGTCTACGGAATATGAAAGTTACACTTTCTGCAATAAAAGCGGATATTGGAGCCATTGGTGGTCATACAAGACCCAGCGATGAACTTGTAGAGGCGGTTAACAAGGTGGTAAAAGAGAATTCTAAACTGTTACTGGACTATTACATTGGATATACGGGAGATGATATACACATCATTATGACTCACACAAGAGGCGCTGATAATAAAGAAATTCATAAAATGGCATGGGATGCCTTTACAGAAGGAACCAAAGTTGCAAAGTTACAAGGCTTGTACGGAGCAGGGCAGGATTTGTTGAAAGATGCTTTTTCTGGAAATGTGAGAGGTATGGGTCCAGGAGTCGCTGAAATAGATATTGAAGAAAGACCAAGTGAAGTCTTTTGTGTTTTTGCTGCTGATAAAACGGAACCGGGGGCATTTAATTTCCCACTCTGGAGAATGTTTGTGGACGCCAGGAGCAGCACAGGCTTGTTGATAAATGAACGTTTAGCTGAAGGAGTCAAATTCAGGATTATGGATGTCATGACAGGCAAAATTGCAGGACTTAAACTGTGGGGAGACAAGCCTGAATTAGAAACGGCTTTAATGTATCCTGGAAGATATGTGGTTCACTCGGTCTTGTCATCTGAAGGAGAACAGATAGTCTCTGCATCAACTGATAGATTGCATAACATAGCAGGAACTTACGTTGGCAAAGATGATCCGATAGCAATAGTAAGAACTCAGAAAAACTTCCCTGCAACTGAAGAAGCAGGTAGCGCCTTCAATGATCCTCACTATGTTGCCGGAAATACAAGAGGCAGTCATCATATGCCGTTGATGCCAGTAAAGCTCAACTCTGCTGCAAGTTTGAATTACGCAATTCCAATTGTTTCGTGTCTTGTATTTAGTATGCATGATGGAATCCTTACCGGACCACATGATGGTTTTGGAACTGCGGACTGGGATCTGCAACGTCAATGGGCTTCAGAAAGAGCAATGATCATGAGAAATCAAGGGTTTATCCATCCAGCTACCCTGGTCCCAGACGAGCTAGAGTACAACAAAGGTTATGAAGCAAGGATAGAAAAGCTAAACAGAAAGTTTGAAGATCTCTCCTAAAATCTATTATGTTCACTTTTGTAAATCCACTGGTAATAAATCTCAAAAATTACGATGAGATTTCGGGTGAAAATTCATTAAAGATTGCTCAAGAGGCAATGAAAGTATCCCAATTAAATCGCAAGGAGATCATCATTGCTCCCCCGACATCTAGCATTATGGCCTTAGCAGAAATAAATCTTCCAATAATAAGCCAGCATGTAGATGATGCAGCACTCGGAGCAACAACCGGCTTTACCATACCTGAAATCATAAAATCCCATGGGGCAATAGGCTCCATAATTAACCATAGTGAACACAAGATAGAACATGCACGAGTCAGTAATTTAGTTATACGTCTAAGAGAATTGGATATGATTTCAATAGTTTGCGCAGATGATTTGCAAGAAGTAGAAGCACTGTCACAATTTTCTCCCGATTACTTAGCCATAGAACCGCCAGAACTTATTGGAAAGGGAATTGCAGTGTCAAAAGCTAATCCCTCAATCATAACAGATTCTGTACAAGTGGTAAAGAGAATATCGCCAATGGTTAAGGTCCTGTGCGGAGCAGGTATTGTAGATAAAACTGATGTACAAAAAGCTCTTCAACTGGGAGCGGAAGGGATATTGATATCTAGCGGAGTAGTAAAATCCGGCTCTTGGTACGATAAAATTCTAGAATTGTCTTCAGTTTTGAAATAAATTCAGAAAATAAAAGTTGGAGGAATTGTTCCTTTATACTCCTATTTCCTTTGCTATTTTTACGATTTTTTTGCCGTCGTTAGTTAATTTGTTGAACACTTTATTCTTGACAGTCTTTCTATCTACCAATCCGCGCTTTTGTGCTTTAAGGAGCAGCTTGTGACCATATCCGTATGCACCCAATTTTGTTAAAAGTTCTCTAGTTGGGTATTCTCTACCGGATCCAATTGTCTTTAATAATTTTACTAGTGCCTTTTCTTCAACAAGGATTTTTAATAGTCTTGTATCTTTCATCGGGCATTAGTAGTATAACTAATTATATAATTGTTACACTTTACTAGATACAAATATCCATGCATTTTTCCCATGCAATCTCGAGTATACCCACCTGTCTCACTTATTAGAAAATTCTAGTATTAGTAAAAATATAACGTTCTACTTTATCATACGTTTATATTAAAGGTAAAGAACGTTATTTGGCAAAACGGTTTCGTAAGAATCATTATCTAATTGAAGTAATGATAGTGATACTAATCTAATTTGACAACAGTATGTCAAAATCAAATTAGATACCCACTTAAAGACAATGTTGGAAGGAACATTATTTTCCAAGCTAGTATGTGAAAATCTTAAATGAATGAAAAGATTTGGGATTTCATTTAGTCCGAAAAATCAATAGTATGCGCTCAGTCATCGGCAAATTTGACACTGACAATATTTGTCTAATACAAAAATTAAATTTCCAAAACTTATATCCATAATTGATTCTTCTTACTAAACTAAACATTTATAGATTCTTATTTAAGAAAGAAAAATACGATTTTTCCTCGTAATTCTCTATATTATCAATATTTTAATTAGAATTATAAAGTCTAAGTGCCAATTCATAAGGAATTTCTGATTTCTAGAAAAACTATTGATAATAAAAGAATCTGGTAAAAAAGAGTAGAGATGGCCTTAGAAAACAGCAAACAAATTCGGAATAACGATTCCTTTGAATCAAGTGCAAATAACAGGGTTCAATGCAATCAATGTCAAAGTTTTACTCTTGTTTTAGACGTACTCTCAAGTGAATATGTCTGTAGTACCTGCGGCTGTGTCTCGAATGAAAAAATCTACAATAATGATCTGCCTTATTTTGAGAAAGGCGAATATAAGGATAAATCCCGTATTGGAATGCCTGAATCATTGACTGTAAGCCATAAGGGTCTTTCGACTCTTATTGGACTAAATGACACAGATGGCCGTGGCAAAATGCTTGATCCAGTTCAAAAAGAAACAATCCAAAGATTGAGAACATGGAATAATAGATCTCAACTAAATGATTCAATTTCAAGGAACTTGGATAAAGCCCTAAAATACCTCAATAATTTTGGAGACAAGCTCTATCTTAGTCCGGCAGTAATGGAAAATGCGGCATATATTTATCGCAAAGCTGCTATAAGGAAATTAGCAAAGGGAAGATCTACTGTTTCACTTGTTGCGGCCTCAATATATGCTGCTTGTAGAGAAATTTCAATACCAAAAACAATATCAGATATCGCAAATGTTTGTAATATTCCAAGCAAGGAAATAATGTCACATTACAAATTGATTTTAAAGGAATTATCACTTAAAATCCCTGTTATTCAAGGGATTGATTACGTGACACTGATTTCAAATAGATTAAAACTTACAGAAAAAACAAAAAGGGAAGCATTGCGAATTTACTCACTTGTTCAGCACAGTAGAATTTCAATTGGAAAAAATCCTCGTGCTTTCGCAGGAGCTATTATATATATCGCATCACAGGACTGCAACGAATTCTTACGCCAAGTTGAAGTGTGCCAAGTAGCGGATATTTCTACAGTTTCCTTAAGAAAAAGATGTAAGGAAATCAAGAATATTCTAGACGGCCAACAATAAGAAAGTCCAAAATTAACTTCCATTATTTTTACTAAGGTATCTGACACTAATATTTTAGCCGGAGTTCGGGTACAAACAAAGGGTTATAACATCTATTGCTTCAGAATGCTTGAATGGGATATGGTTCCAGAAAGATGCTCTATAATGATCAAAGGTCGAATCTGTAACATGCCCCCTTCTCATATTGTTTCTATATTTTCGGACAATGAAGAGTATATGATTGGCCTAGTTTGTAATGACCACATATCGTTGATGGAATCCAAAACTGCAACAATGCAGAATTCTGGAAAAATCAATAAGGGTAAAATAAGGTTTCAAAAAATAAAACCAGTCATGACAGATTGTGTGCTTAATCAAAATAATATCGATAAGGCAGGCAATTGTGTTTGAGAATAATTATCAAAGTATTTTTTTAGAGAAAATTTAATCGAACATTCGGCAGTTTTTTTTTCTGGAACAAGAATGGAATAAATACATAGATTAAAATTTTATTCTGATTTATGTAGTTGAATCTAGACATTTAAGTTTCTATTTAATAGTTTCACTCCAGTTATATTGCATAACTTCAGTTATTGGGCAATGAAAAATAGAAGTAAATATGGAGTCATAGCGGCAATATTGAGATCTGCTATCAGAGAAGAAACCCGAACAAAAATAATGTACAAAGCAATGTTAAGTAATGATCAATGCAGAAATTATATCGATTCACTTTTGAATTTTGGTCTCATAATGGAAAATAACAATGGAGCAAAAATGGTCTATAAAGTTACAGACAAAGGAGCTACATTCTTAGACTATTATGAACAAATGATGCATTTGTTACCAATATCACTAGAAGAAAGCGCTGAAGAAGAGCCCTACAATATAAAGTTACAAAACATGATCTAGTTGGATTTGAGGTACCGAATTAGCAACCTTTATTCCAAACAATGCGGAAGCAGGTGTAGAACACTTCAAGAAAAGTGTTCCACAAATTAGTACGAATTTCAAATGAATATCTGAAAATGAATAGAATTGTTCAGGGTTATTGCTTGAATTTAGAATCAAAAATGTAAGTTCAAATTTCTTCTTGATGTATCTGCAATAGCTAACAATATCGGTGGTGGTTGGCGCTAAGCTGGTAATGGTACTTGATTCCATCATGGAGATAATTTTTTCCCTAGTTTGATGTCCTGAAATTGCAGTATCTATATACTTGTAGAACGTATTCTTCTTTCTTAATTCATGCTTAGATAACTTTTCTTGCAAAATAGGTTCCGCCATCAGGTAAAGTTTTTTCTGATTTTTACTTTTGGATTTGTACGTATCTGTCAATGACGGTCCCAGTGTTGAATCCAGAAGTAATGAATAATTCATTCTAGAAAAATTCTGTAAAAGATCGTTCAAAAATAGTAATAAAGTATCATTAGATATTGAATCATCCTTTTCAATAGTTATCAAGCCATTTTGTGGTAAAGGGTTTCCAACAAAAATATCAAGATCATGATACCCTGACTGCAATGATTGCGTATGAGATTCTTTTTCTCTTGAAATATTTTCCTTGTTCACTATTCTGAAATCCCTAACATCATAGCTATGAAAACACTGCGTGATTCTATCTTTTAGGGTAAAGAAATAGACCGATCTCTTTATTGGAATTCCCCTAAGTTTCTTGAGAAATAAACTCCTTGTCCGTATTCCATCTTTAAGTTCATAGTTTAACTCCACTACACCATCAACAATATTTTCCAGACTGGATTCCACTGACTCCTCGGTTGTAAAAATCAATTTTGCCTTTGCACGTTCTCTCCAAGTCTGAAGTACTCTTTCGTTGTTTAACCTGGCTTCTCTGTCCATCAATGAAGCAACGGAGTCCCAACTATCAATTATTATGACGGGGTTCTTTACGTCCATTAACTGATTGGTAACTCTTTCAAAGAGTGATTCAGGCTCGTCTAATCGAGCATCTTCAAAAGCCGAAAGATTTTGTCCAACATCAGGACTGTCAATATCCCTACTTGGTTCCTTTACAAACTTTCTTAACCATGGATACTGTTCAAAGATTTGTTTGGGAGAAGTTCTAGTGGAAATATAGAAAAAATTGTTTTTTGCTTTTAAGGAATGTAGAATGGTAAGAGAAAACGTGGTTTTTCCTGATCCCGAAGGTCCCTTCACAAGTAAGGAGTATGTATCATTTTTCATGAAATCTTCAAGCTCCGACGGAATATCAAGGAGATTGGGAGTAACTTTGTTGCCTTTATTGACCATATCTCTTCTTATCGATTTGATAATACTCACACTTATAGATATTTAATAAATGTCCTACTTTCTTATCCTTGATTTTTACAACTTATCGACTAAGTGAGTTGATGATGATAATAATAATAAGAATAAGACACGAATTAGGCTCTCATAGACTCTTGTATGATGTTATGTACTTATCCATAATTTGAAATCTTGGCAAAAGTAGAGTCTTCAATACTTTAAAATAAAGTATACTTCTGATTTTGAACATGGTCGTTATTGAGGCTGAAAACAATATTTCATCGTTGAGAACAAAACTCCTGGTGAATTATGTCTTCACGGATGAAGTTTCTACCTTGTCATTATCAGATATTACCAATGACTTTGATCCCATAATTAGAGAGATAGTCAAATCAAAGGAATTTACAGCAAAGGAAGGTTCAATGAGTGTAATTCATAATACTCCTGGATCTAGCATCAAACGCGTTTTGCTTTTAGGAATGGGCGATAAAAAAAGTTTGGAACCTGAAAAAACGAGGAATCTGACTGGTAAAGTAGTTAACAAGTCAAAAGAGTTGGCTGCAGATGAATTAGTGATTATTCCATTCAAGGGCATTGATAACGAACACCTGTCGGCGATAGTAGAAGGAATCAAATTATCAAATTATTCATTTACTAACTATAAGAAGGATGAAGATAGCACTGATCTTAATCAAGTTAGGATCTTGACAGGGAAAGACCTGACGGCTATTCAAAACATCATCGACTCCGCCTCAATACTATCTGATGCTGTGATATTCACTCGAGACATTAGTAACTTGCCTCCAAATGACTGTTCGCCAAAAATTCTTGCAAATTTCTCAGAAAAATTATCAGCAAATCCAAAGATCAAGGTAAGGGTGATTAGAAAGGAGGAAATGGAAACTTATGGATTTGGTGGCATATTGGCAGTAGGTAGAGGTAGCTCTAGCACTCCCAATCTAATAGTAATAGAATATCTAGGATCTATGAAAAATGACAAACGAATAGTTGTTGTTGGAAAGGCAGTTACATTTGATACAGGCGGAATTTCAATCAAGCCTTCTGACAAGATGGAGGAGATGAAGTACGACAAATGTGGTGGGTGTAATGTAATTGGCATAATGAAGGCCATATCTGATCTTGATTTGAAGACAAATGTGATTGGCATAATACCTGCTGTAGAGAATATGCCTTCGGGTAATTCTTATCGACCTGGTGATATCATCAAAATGTATAACAGTAAAACTGTCGAAGTTTTAAATACTGACGCTGAGGGTAGAATTATTTTAGGAGATGCACTTGCCTTTGCAGTAAAAACTTTTGCGCCTCAATCTATTATCGATATGGCAACTTTGACAGGTGCGGCCATAATAGCACTTGGTTCAAATGTTGCTGCATTGATGGGAAATAATAGAGAATTAGTAACGAAAATTCTAGAGTATTCGAAACAAACAGGTGAAAAAATATGGGAACTCCCACTATTTGATGATTACAAAGAACAATTGAAAAGCTCAAATGCAGATATAAAAAATATCGGAGGGAGAGGTGGAGGTGCTATTACTGCTGCCGCATTCTTGTCCTATTTTGTTGACGATATTCCATGGGTACATTTGGATATTGCTGGAACAGCCTGGAATCAAGAGGGTACCAAAGAAAAGACATATAATCCAAAAGGAGCTACTGGTTTTGGTATCAGAACAATTGTCAAATTTATTGCGAGTCAAAATGCGTCATAGCAACAAATTGATCTGCAATGCAGTAACTAACAATTGTTTTGTCCTTGCCAATTCTTCAAATTAAAGAAATAATTGACTTATTAGGTCTGGATGACATACAGTGTAGAATTGGACATTTTGATTCTGACATACCCCAAAAATACAAACCGTATTTTGAAAGGTGGTTGGGAAACAGAGATGGATTTATTCGAATGCTTTCCGGAAATATTGACTTTGTAGGTTCAGAAGATGTTGTTAGAATGGGACCCTTCTATAACATTTATTGTCTTGTTCAAAATCAGGATTTGATAGAAAACGATGCGAATCATCAAAATCTCTTAAATTCAAAGCTCTATTACAGTTTGACTGGAGGTCACGTGAATGAGGCTGGTTGGAGTGATAGCATCTTGGCTTCTAGATTGACTAAAGACCAGCGCATCAAAGATTTTCTATTTCAAGCCCTCAAGTCTGAAGTTACAAGAACGGTTTCAGTTCGTGTCGTTAACATGGCGTGCCTAATTGAGTGTAGGATATGGCATCCAAGAGAATTTGTCTTTTTGTATGAATTGCTTGATAGCATAGCTATGAATGTACAGGAATTACTTTCCGAAGTGCATTTTGGAGAGGAGATGACACGATAAAATGCAGAATATACTAATCAAAAATGTCAAGATATTAGAATGCCAGCACTGCTGCTTCCCAACCACTCACGTAGATCAGTAACACAGCAGCGATAACAGGTTTGACTTCCGGGTTCGGAATGGGACCGGGTCGCACCCTATTACTATGGCCGGCTTGATAATGTAAAGCATTGGGGGATAATTTAATCTTAGCTAGGTTTCTTCAAAACTGCGATTAGAATTCCTTAGCATTACGGAATTCCAACATCCTCTTATAGATTAGGGATTGGGCAGAAGCTATGTTTTGGTCAAAATCCAAGACAATCATTTGATCATCGAAATTATCTCTGAACCGTATGATTGTATAGACGTGATTCTTTTTCCATAGAGCACCAACTATGGCTAGTGGAACAAAAATAAGTCCAAGAAGTATTACTCTCAATGCAGATATTTTCTTTTCATTTGTGTTTTCGATATTTTGCATATATCTGTATGGAACTATCAGTTTTGGATTGTCAATTTCAATTCTATCGTAGTAAAAATGCATCTTAGTATCGGTGTGAGTAGGAAATGCTTTGTGGCCACCCAAGTACTTAATATGATAAAAATTGGGGTTTTCATGGGAGTGTTGTCTATGCCTTTCTCCATCTCGGTTTATCTGGCATCGTGGATCATTGCAGTAGGGATATTCATTAGTGGTATCAAATCTTTTATGAACAGTCATTTCATTTGAGATATTTGACTCGGTGTGAGCTTCATGTTTCTGTCCTTCCCTGTTTTGTGGGCATCGCGGATCATTGCAATAATTTTCACCATGGTAGACGCTTGAATGTTCGTCACCTTTCATGTGGGCCTTATGTCTCTCCCCGCTCCTATTTCTGTGGCAACGTGAGTCATTGCAGTATAGTTCGCCCATCTTAAATTTGTCAATAATCCGATACTTTTTAGTATTTCTCGAAAATAAATATTACAATAATAAGTGCAATCTATTGAGATACAGAAAAATTCCCAGTTTATAAGATCCTCAACAATTATAAAATATCATTTCATTAATACTATCATAGTTACCTATGAACCCTAATTCTACCCACAGGGTCGCCGTCTTAGATGAAGAACTCTGTCAACCAAAGAAATGCGGTTTGGAATGCATCGTTTATTGTCCTGTGAATAAGACGGGAGGAGAGTGTATTATTCAGAGGCCCGAAGATGGGAAAGCTGTTATTTCTGAGGAATTGTGTACGGGGTGTGGAATTTGTATAAAAAAATGCCCATTTGATGCAATAGTTATTGTTAATCTGGCAAAAGAGATTGGAGATCACAAGATTCATCAATACGGTATTAATTCTTTCAGGCTTTACCACATTCCTTTACTCAAAAAAGGTTCAGTTGTCGGTTTGTTGGGAAGAAATGGAATAGGAAAATCCACACTTTTGAATATTTTGTCTGGTAATATAAAGCCAAATTTTGGTAACTACGATTCTGAGTTAGAATGGGATGATATCATAAGGAATTTTCAAGGTACAGAATTAAAGCCTCATTTTGAAAAAATTGCCGCGGGAGATTTGCGAACTTCAATCAAACCCCAAATGGTTCAATTGATTCCCAAGGCCTTCAAGGGAACAGCACGCGAGCTTTTGAAGAAGTATGATGAAAGAGGTGTAATTGATTTGGTGACCGAACAATTATCTCTTCATAATTCACTTGATCGATCTCTCTCCGAATTGAGTGGCGGAGAATTACAACGATTGGCTGTTGCTATTGCAGTCAACAAGGATGCGGATTATTATTTCTTTGATGAACCTTCATCATACAATGATATCTATCAAAGATTGGCTGTTGCGAGAACTATAAAACAACTTGCAGATGATGGCAAGAGCGTAATGGTGGTTGAACATGATCTAACTCTTCTAGACTATCTTTCAGATTACATTCATATTCTGTATGGTGAACCAGGTGCATACGGAATAGTTGCTCCGATACAAGGTACCAGAGTAGGTATTAACGCTTTTTTGGATGGATTTATTCCAACGGAAAATATCAGATTTAGAGAAAAATCATTCAAGTTCGACGGTTCAAACAAGAATGAGGAGTTAATAGTCGATAGACCACTGACAAAATTTTCTGATTTAACAAAGTCATTTCCATCATTTAAGTTGAATGTTTCTCAAGGGGAGATCAGAGAGGGAGAGATAGTTGGATTGGTGGGAGCCAATGCTTTGGGAAAAACTACATTTATGAAAATGATAGCAGGCATAGAAAAGGCAGATAGTGGACAATTGGATATCAAGGCTAGTTTGTCATACAAGCCACAATATCTGCAAAATGAATATGATGGCAATATACAATCGTTATTAAATGTGGCATATCAAGGACCGATCGAAGGTTCTACTATGGAACAGCAGATCGTTATGCCAATGGGTATCAAAAAGCTTTATGACAAAAGAGTAGATACTCTGAGTGGAGGAGAACTGCAAAAGGTAGCTGTTTGTTGTTCATTAATACGACCTGCAGATATCTATGCTTTAGATGAGCCTTCAGCATTTTTGGACGTGGAGGATAGAATTAATATTGCAAAATTCCTTCACAGATTTGTTAAATCACAGGGTAAGTCGGCAATAATTGTTGATCATGATATGCAATTAATAGACTTGGTGGCTGATTCATTGATTATCTTTTCTGGAAAGCCGGGGGAGAGTGGATCTGCAGGTTCCCCAATAAAGAAAGAGAGTGGAATGAATAAGTTTCTGGAGAGTCTTTCGATTACATACAGACGAGATGAAAGCACTGGCCGTCCAAGAATAAACAAATTGGGTGGAAGATTGGACAGAGCACAAAAGAGCTCTGGAGACTATTATATGAGGACTTGAAATTAATCAAAATATGACAAAGATGCTAAAAGAAGTATTGCAGGAGAGACTTGATAGTACAGAGCTTGAAAAACTGTCATCTTCATTTGATATTATCGGTACTATTGCGATAATCAAGATTCCAGAAACATTAACTTCCAAAAGAAAATTGATAGCAGATGCATTACTTGAAAAGATCAGACCAGTGAAATCAGTATTTTGTCAAGTATCAGCCATTGAAGGTGATTACAGACTGCGGAAATTGGAATTAATATCTGGAGAAAAAAGCCCAATTACAATCTATAAGGAACATGGATGCACTTTTAAAGTAGATGTAATTAATACATACTTTTCACCAAGACTATCAACCGAACGGTTGAGAATTGCTAGATTGACAGCCCCAAATGAAGTGATTGTGAATATGTTCGGAGGTGTAGGAACGTTTTCTATAATAATATCACGTCATAATAGGTCGGCAAAAATTTATTCTATTGATTCAAATCCGATGGCCATCGACATGTGTAAGCAGAATATTGACATAAATAAATTGAGTGGGAAGGTGATTCCTATTCACGGTGATGCCAAGTATGAGATAGAGAAAAACCTGAAGGGAGTTGCAAATCGGGTGCTGATGCCCTTACCGGAAAGGGCAAGAGATTTTGTAGACGCAGCTGTAAGTTCGCTTGCAAATGGCATGGGCATGGTACATTATTTTTGTCATGTTGGAGCTGACAATAAGAAGGATGCATTACAGCGCGGCCGTAACGATACTTTAGAAGCATTTGGAAGGTTTACTCACAGCATTAGAAATGTTAGAGTCGTAAGAGAGGTTGGACCTCGTTTTTATCAAATCGTATCTGATGTATATGTAACTTGATTTTGATTTATTTATCTGGAGGAGCCGAAGACATTGTGTATCCCATCCAGACCAAAACTGTCATTAGGATCCCGACAATAACAATTAAAGTAGTTTTTATCAAGATAGTATCCCAATGCGTAAATATCAACATGTATGAAAAGAAAATGAAAAATAGCGACGGTGCTATGAGCAAAATTAACCCGATTATTTTGTTCTGTTTCATTATGTTGATTGCACCACAATTATTCAACTCAAGATAATTCGAGTGCCATTAAGAAGGCATCCTCACCATCTCTGTAGTAAGTTTTCAATCTGGACCTCATCTTGAAATTTAGTTTCTCATACATTTTTATCGCCGCAGAATTGCTGACTCTTACCTCCAGATATACTTCTTCAGTTCTCCTCGACACTAGTCCATTTATTGCTTCTTCCATTAGAATAGTGCCAACCTTTTTTCCTCGATGTCCTTCTAAAATCGCGATTGAAACCACATGTCCTTTTTTTACAAAACCTAATTTCCTGAAATTTGAAAATCCGAATTCAATCTTGCACATTACGTAACCAATGATTTTTCCATCATATTCTGCTACAATGAATGATTCTGGTAATTCTTTAAGAATTGATTCAAAAAAATACTCAGTATAATGTTCGGGTAATGAGTTTAGATTGATCTCTATCACCGAATGTAGATTTTCGGTGCCACATCGGTAGAATATATATTCTCCATTTTTTCGTAAGCAGCTTTGCAAATTATCAAATAGATGATTTTTAATTATTTTAACGTTGGGTTTCCATGAAACATAATTTGTATTAATTTCTAGTTTTGTCGTGCGTTTTAAATATTGCAGTATTTGGATCCTGAATAATTGAAATCCTATGACTTTTTCCATTCGTCTGTAATATTTTTTCTGCTGCTTCCTGGACGTTAGAAAATACCTTTAATCCAAATGTCTCCTTTAGATAATATTTTGGTAACGAAGAAAGAATTGCCACATCAAATTTTTCTCTTAATTCATTCATGAACATTACATGTTCTAATCCTTCGAGATATGTTGAATTCTTATAGTCTTCTAATTTTATTTGCCCATATGCAAATTTCTCTATTGCCTTTGCTCCAAATCCCTTGTTATTTTCTGAAACTATAACAACAATGGCATTTCTTTTGAGAATATTGACTGAATTCCATAATAAACTCAAAGAACTAGACAAGGTTGAACTTGAATTTGTATCAATATTCGTTCCCACGATGAGTGATTTTACTTCTGGATTATCCTCTATCGCCAGGCTCTCAAGTTTTTTGATTGCATTTTGGAATGACTGAAGTATTTCATCATAAAAGATATTGGTGATTCCACTATTACTTGAAATAATTTCAATAGACTTTGCATTTACACCCTCACACAATTTGGTTGCTACTTCAGTCGGTGGCCCAATTATTGCTGGATGAGGTAAGTCATCTGTTCTCGATTGAAACGCCTCATTCATTCTGTCCTGTTCAAATTCCCGCAAGAGAGTGATGGGAGTTCCACCATAACCAAAAAAAGGATCGATGCTCGCTTTTGAAACAAATATAGTGCTTTTGTCGTTGATGAGATCTTGTAAATGTTCAACATTATTCTCAAAACTGATGATGTTTTGATTTTGCAATTTGTGTGATAATTGTTTTTTTATTTTTGGAATTGATCCAATGGATAGATTAATTCCTTTACCTTCTGCAATAGCAATTAGATCAGAAACAAGTTGAACAGTAGAAATTGAAGCGTCCAGGGGTATAATCCTAGTACCGTCTTCGATTTGAATAGACTCAATTTCTTGTTTGAGAATTTCGGTGTTGAGTATGTCGAATTTTGGATTTTCAACAAGTGAAAGATTCTCTACTTTTAGGTCTACTATTATGTCAGTGGTGCCATAATTTAGCCAAAGTTCAGGCATTTTTGAATCGAATATTGAATATACTCAAGGTCAAATGGACTTTAACCTTCATAGATCATTAAATTCTTCTCTTCGAGAAGATCATGTAGATTGTGAACTGCTCTATATACTTCTGACTCTTTCTTGGCGCCAGTACATACCAATTTTCCGCTAGCAAATAGAAGGATGACGGTTTTAGGATCCAGCATTCTATGTATTAGACCTGGAAATTGCTCAGGCTCGTACATGCTTCGAGGCAATACCCTTGCTGCCAACTCCAGATGTATTTTACCACCTAAACTTGCAGATGCGACGATATTCTGAATCTCTATTTGTGGTTCATTTTCTATTGGAATGCTTCCTTTTCTGAGCTTTTGGACTACATTCTTTACAGCCTTTATGGCCTGTTCTTCGGATTTTGCGCCGGTGCATACCATTTTCCCCGAACTGAAAATGAGGGTTGCAGTTTTAGGTGATTTCAGTCTAAATACAAGCCCCGGAAATTGATCTGGGTGGTATTCGACATCTGGGAATATTTGAGTGATTAAATTAAGGTTTACAGTTTGATTGACAGTCGCAGAAGCAACAACATTTTCAATGCTAACAATGGGCTTAGTTTCTGGCATACTAGGTTGGCTTTATAAATGGAAGTATATATACATGTTTGGAACGAAGGTCAAATTACACAAGATATAAAAACACTGCACAAAATAATTCAAAATTGTTGCCAGATAATTAGAGTAATTTAAGTTCAGACGTCACTTTATCAATAATATATGAAGGAGCAGGACCAATACAAACACATGTAACCGTACCACTTGGAATCTGGGTTAACCCTCTGTCCTGCACAACTACCACAGGAATTCTTAGAACTTCGGCGTCCGTCTGTACTTGTATTAATTCGTCAAGACTGTTTACTTTAACAACTATCTTTGGTTGTCCTTCACTGAACCAACTTTTCAGCCACAATTTATTTGATTTTCTTGATTCTTCGACTCCCAAGACAGCCGCATGACCAACCTGAGCTGCTATTTTACCAGTTCCCATTCTTAGGTCTTTTCTAACAACTATTACTTGCTTAAATTCCACTGCAGGTTAGTTAATAAAATGATGAAATAATTGTTTCTTTATAGCGTATGGAATACTGTGATGTGCTGATTGCTGGTGGAAGTGTGGCAGGACTCGCGGCCGCAAGAGAGTGCTCTTCAACCGGACCTTCTACAATAGTTATCGAAGAAGATCATGAAATTGGAACTCCTGAACATTGTGGTGGTATGGTTAGTGTCGGCGGTTTACAAAAATTAGGTCTCATTGTTGACTCGAACAACTTTCAAAATGCCGTGTCTTTGGCTAAGATTAGTTCGAGATCATCTAGTTTTGAATTACCTGCCGAAAAACAAAATGTTATAGTAGTAGATCGCCGGGGACTGGACAAACAAATTGCAAAGCAGGCCCAAAGGGCAGGTGCTGAAATACGTACGAGATGTTCATTTAAGGGTATCACCAAAAATCAATCCGCCTTTATTGCAAAGACGTCGGACGGAGAAATTCAATGCAAGTACTTTGTTGATGCAAAAGGGCTAAGTTCTCTGAAGGACGCTACAAATAGCGGGATTTTAGCTTCTGCACAATTCGAAATATATGCAGATTGGATTGACAGTAAGACTGTAGAAATATTATTTGATGCTGAAAAATACCCCGGCTTTTTTGTCTGGATAATTCCCAGTGGCGAAGGAAAAGGAAAGATAGGAGTAGCTGGAAAAGGCATTAACACACTAGTCGCACTAACTGATTTCATAAGATCCAGGGGAGAGAAATTTTCTGTCATCAGGAAAATCTATGCTCCAATTTGGATTGGAGGTCCAAGACCACCTTTCATAAAAGAAAGAGTTCTTGTGGTTGGCGACGCTGCAGGACAGACCAAACCAACTACAGCTGGTGGTATCTTCAGTTGTGGAATGGCAGGTATCTTGGCAGGTAAAGCAATCGCAAAGGCAATAGCAAATCAGGATGATGGATGCCTGTATGAATATGAAAGGACTTGGAAATCCATGTTTTGGAAGGAATTCAACTCCATGTTGCTAGCAAGGAAGGTATTGGAAAGATTAGATAACAAATCCATTGACTCAATATTCTCGTCAATCTCAAAAATGGCAATAAGTCAAGTTTCCAATTTTTCAGATTTTGATTTTCATTCAAGTGCCCTGGATCTTTTTCTTAAATCAAAAATAGCTACTAACTTGACGAAAATTTTGATTGGTAATGAATTTCGACGGGTTTTCAGTACCAATAAGGATATTTAGAAATATCTATTTCTAACTTTTTCTTTAGACTTTAAGAGTCAACATGAGACATCATGTTCAATCATTCAAGCAAGATATAAATTCGGATTAATGTTTGTGCTTCTCTGTGTCAAAATCATTACAATTACCAATTTGTACTTCTTGTAGCAGACCCATAATCGCAAACGATGAATGTGTGAAATATTACTGCCCTAATTGTGGATATGTCTTAATTTGGAGATGTCAAAGTTGCAGACAGTTTGCAAGATCATACAAATGTATTGGATGTGGGTTTGAAGGTCCATAATAATGAGTAAATTAGTCGCGAGAATCAAGATACTTCCTTCAGAATCTGATTCAGATATAGATTCGATCCCAAAAACTTTGAAAGAAACGCTTCCAGAACCGTTCAAATTATTGGCTCATAAGAAAGAACCAATTGCTTTTGGACTGTATTCTGTTTTGGCAGATTTTACTCTAGATGACTCAGAAGGTCAAATGGAGTTGTTGGAAGAATCAATTAGAAAGGTAGAGGCAGTGGGCGAAATAGAAGTAATAAACGTTAGTCGACAATCAGTCAATATTAAATAGAATCGGATGCGTTCTATCCTTTATTTTGTTACGAAATGATTTGACCTAATGTAATATTGTTAAAATCGATAATAGTAAAGAGAATCAAATGCCAGTGAGATAAATATAACAACCAAGTAGGGCGCTGTTATCTTGTAAGCCTTCCATGCAAAGTCAGGGGTGGGGTCCCTTGTCAACTTGTAGTGGTAAATTAGCATCAGAGAACCTGAAATTGCAGCAGTGACAAAATACACCACGCCCAAACCGAGAAGATACAAAGATAACGAATATGGTAACAGGATTGCGGTATTTGCAAAAATATATCCTGCTGTTTTTTCATTACCTATAAGAACGGGCAACATTGGAACTTTTACACTTGCGTACTCCTCTCTTGATTTTATGGCAAATGACCAAAAATGAGGCGGCGTCCACAAGAATACCAACCATCCAATCAGGAATCCCAAGATATCCATTGATCCGGTGGTTGTGGCCCATCCTGCCATAGATGCAGCGCTTCCTGCGAACCCCCCTACCACAATATTAGACACATTTGAGCGTTTTAACCACAACGTGTAAATAAATACATAGAAAAATATTCCTAGCGCAATCATTGCCATTGCCACCAAATTCAGAGTCAAGAATGAGATGATTACAGCGCTTGCGCACAATATGATACCATAAATCAGAACGTTTTTAGGTTCTAATCTTCCTGCCGGGATTGGTCTTTTTACTGTCCTAGACATGATCTTGTCTATGTCTCGATCAAAATAATGATTCAAAGCACTTGATCCCATAGATGCTAGACAGCCACATATCCCAAGAAACAATAGATGAAATGCCGAAATGTCCCACGAAGTTAAAGGTGTTGAATCAAACCTGGTCGCGGCCAAAGAGCTTGTTATTGCTGTAACAACCAGTACAACTACTATTCTTGGCTTTGATACTTCGATATAGTCAGATAACATTCACAGCAAATTTAATGTCTTATTTGTAGCATTTAACTTATTCGCTGTTGACTCTGATACGAAGTTATTCTGAAACATATTTTGTAAGCCCTTTCGTATTATTGGGTATTGGTCAAAATCCAATTATTATAGATTAAATAAACTTAATATTTTGTGCTAGAATTAGATTGACAGCCTTGAATGGGAAACTCTTCGGAATAAATTATGTTAAGAATTTCACGAAATTCAATGTAATTTATAAACCAGTTAATTACTAACCAAATTGGATCATGGGAAGAAGAAAAAGTACATCAAGACCACATAAGAGTAGAAGAACCGTAGAAGGTAGATGTCCTAAATGCACTACAATTGTTAGATTCAATGTAAGCGGATCCGTTGGAAATGAAATTTATGAATGTATTGGTTGCAGGTCCAAATTTCACATAGACGAATTATAGCTCAAATAATTTTCAGATAAGAATTTAACGTATTGACAACTTTATAGATAGAAATGGATTCCAAGGATTCTAAGATTGATTATTCTGACAAGGTTTATCTTTATAGTAGTGGCATGTCTTCGGAACTAGTAGACAGAAGCAAAGTAGTACTGAATGAACATGGCGTGAATCCTAATGACATTGTGATAATTGAATCTCCTGAAGGAGTTCCTCAAGGATCGATAATAATTACAATTTGGCCACATTATCTATCGGTAGCAAGAGTAAAAAGAGTGAGAGACGGATCGATATATGCGCCACAATTATTCAATATAGATATATGATATTTAGTAGTACTGATAGGATTAGGATTCGGGTTTTGAAAATTGTTACCAAAGCAAAATATTTTCATGGTGCAGACTACATTACCAAAAATTGAAACATGAGCGAATTAAATTCTTGAGAATTATCTTACTCGATATGCATTCTTACCATTTCATCTATCTTGCTTTTAGAAACAGATCCAATGATATTATTGACAGCTTGACCTCTCTTGAATAATATCAATGTTGGGATGCTCGATATTCCAAACTGTCTTGAAATATTTGGATTTTCATCAACATTCACTTTACCTACAACCAGTTTGCCCTGATACTCTTTACCAATTTGGTCGATTATTGGAGACATCATCCTGCATGGCCCGCACCAAGGAGCCCAAAAATCAACCAAAATTAGTGGAAATTTGCTTACTGTATCAGTAAAATCAGAGTCATCAAGATTAATTGGTTCTGTGATATTTTTCAAAAGCTCCTTTTCATTCACTATCTGTTGTAGCTTTTTCATCCTTTTTTCGTTAATGATTCTCAGTTCTTCGTCTTCCAATTTAATTGATGTTAACAACTGACCATGTTTTGGCTTATTATGTTTTTTGATTAATGGACAATTGCCGATATCTAATTATCTGAGAGGAGTCAGAATATTTCCAATCTTGGACAAGAAAGTAAACGATAGTAATGAAGAGAATTTAGAAGTTACCGATAATGACGTATTAATCGATAGTGATGACAATGTCGATAGCAGAGATAATAGTTCAAAAGTTACCGACAATGAGGTATTAAGGAGAGAAATCGAATTCCTCAATGCAGAGCTTGAAAAGGAAAGAGAAGTATCTGAAAAGAATTTATCAAAACTTAGGTATCTTATGGCAGATTTTGATAATTATCGGAAACAAATGGAGAGACAAGTGGAATCAAAAATTGAAGAGAATAGGGGTCAACTCTTCATAAAAATCTTGAAGATTTATGATGATTGTCTATTGGCACTGGAAACTCTAAAAAATGGCGAGTATGATTCGACTGTCGTTGGGGGAATCCAAGGCATTATGACCAATTTTGAGAGTTTTATGAAGGAAGAAGGCATGGTAGAAATAGAAAGCATGAATACCCCATTTGATCCAAATGTCCACGATGCTATTGGATTTGTAACCAATGAGCTGGCACCCGACAATACAATAGTGGAAGTAGTAAGGAAGGGTTATTTGTTAAACAATAAAGTTTTAAGACCTTCTTCAGTCATTTTATCTAAAAGAACAGTTACAAATAAAGATATCAATGAAAATCATAAGGAGTAGTGAAAAGAGATTATGGGTAAAATTATTGGGATAGACCTTGGAACAAGTAATTCGGCAGCATCTGTGATGATTGGCGGGAAACCTACAATTATTCAAGCTGCTGAAGGAACATCCGTTGGTGGGAAGGCCTTTCCGTCATATGTTGCCTTCACTAAAGACGGCCAATTGCTGGTAGGTGAACCTGCAAGAAGACAGATGGTAACCAATCCTGAAGGGACGGTAATAGCTGCTAAGCGAAAAATGGGCACTGATTTCAAATTTAGAGTCTATGATAAGGAGTATACGCCTCAACAGATTTCGTCCTTTATTTTGCAAAAAATAAAAAGAGATTCTGAAGCCTATATTGGCGAAACTGTGGATAAGGCAGTGATAACGGTCCCAGCGTATTTTAATGATAATCAACGACAAGCGACAAAAGATGCAGGCGAAATCGCAGGGCTGGAAGTTGTCAGAATTATTAATGAACCCACAGCTGCATCGTTAGCTTATGGATTAGACAAGGTAAACAAAGATTTGAAGATAATGGTCTTTGATCTTGGCGGAGGAACACTAGATGTTACCATAATGGAGATGGGTGGCGGAGTATTTCAAGTAAAGAGTACTTCTGGTGATACTCAACTTGGTGGTACGGATATGGATAACTCTGTGATCGAATATATCATTCAAGAGTTTAAGAATCAAACTTCTATTGATATTCGCAATGATAAAGCTGCGATGATGAGAATTAAGGAGGCTGCAGAAAAGGCAAAAATTGAATTATCTAATGTAATGAGCACTGAAATAAATTTACCATTCTTAGCATACGATGCATCAGGTCCGAAAAACTTGGTCTTGGCACTATCAAGATCAAAGCTAGAGGAATTGTTGAGACCAATAATTGAAAGATGCAAAAGCCCCATGCTGCAGGCAATCGAGGATGCAAAACTGAAACCTGCCGAGATCGATAAAATTATACTAATTGGAGGACCAACGCGCATGCCAATTGTTCGACAATTCATCACAAGCGTAATGTCAAAGGAACCAGAAAGAGGCATTGATCCTATGGAAGCCGTAGCTATGGGGGCGGCGGTTCAAGGGGCAATCATTGCGGGAGATGTAAGTACAGACATACTATTAGTTGATGTAACCCCGCTAACTTTGGGAGTGGAAGTACTCGGGGGATTGAAAGAACCACTTATTGAAAGAAACACCACTATACCTACAAAGAAAAGTAAAGTCTTTACTACTGCTGCAGACTATCAAAATGCAGTAACTGTTCACATAGTCCAGGGTGAAAGATCGATGGCAGCCGATTGTGTTTCCTTGGGAATGTTCAACTTGTCAGGAATACCTCCCGCACCCAGAGGAATTCCACAGGTAGAGGTTACTTTTGATATTGATGCAAATGGCATACTCAATGTCACAGCAAAAGACCTTGCCACTTCTAAGGAATCCAAAATAACGATTTCTGCAAATACTAAACTCTCTAAAGATGATATTGAAAGACTAAAGAAGGAATCAGAGCAATTTGCTGAACAAGATAAAAAGAAGAAAGAAGAAGCAGAAGTGAAAAATGAAGCAGATAATTTAACATATACTGCAGAAAAACTTACGCAACAGGATTTAAAGGACAAAATAAAACCAGATCAAGTAGAAAAAGTGAATAATTCCGTTAAGGAATTGAAGGAAGCATTATCATCAAACAACATTGAAGAAATAAAAAAGAAAATGGAATCTCTTAAAAATATCATAGGTCAAATAAGTACGGAAGCATACAGATCTGCTGGTGCCTCTGCATCTCAACAATCAACCTCATCTCAAAATACTGGTAGTGCGAATCAACCAACAGATAGTGCGAATCAACCAACAGATAGTGCGAATCAACCAACAGATAGTGCGAATCAACCAACAGATAGTGCGAGTCAGTCCAATACTCAGGCCTAGTATGATACCTAGTGTAATACCCAAATTCATGGCGTCATTTCCAATCAATGGTTGCTTCAAATGAGTACAAAGCGTGACTATTACGAAGTTTTGAATGTCGGAAGAAATGCTACTAAAGAGGAGATCAAAAATAAATATAGGAAGTTAGCCCTTCAATTTCATCCGGATAGAAACAAAAATGCGGGTGCAGAAGAAAAATTCAAAGAAATTTCAGAAGCGTACGCAGTACTATCTGATGATGAAAAAAGGAAAAAATATGATAAATTTGGACATGTCGGATCTGAAGAAGTCTTTAGAGGATCAGAATCGAACTTTGATGAAATCTTCAGGGACATCGGATTTGGCGGAATAAAAGATATTTTTGAACAATTGTTTGGGGGTGGCTTTTCTCCTAGAAATAGGAGTGATCCGTTTGGATTCGGATTTAATTTTGGAAGAGGTAATAGAGGAGAGGATACTGTGATTGACTTGTCGCTTTCATTAGAAGAGGTAATTAGTGGAAAGAATGAAACGGTTGAGATTCCTGCATTAGAAAAGTGCTCAGTCTGCAATGGAAGTGGATGCTATCCTGGAACGAAACGAAAGAAGTGTTCCTCTTGTAATGGACTTGGCCAAACAAAGCGAATATTTAACGAAAATAGATTTTCAACTTTCGTCACTGTAGAGACTTGTAGATCTTGTAAAGGTGTGGGCGAGATTATAGAAAAACCTTGCAAGAATTGTGGCTCAAATGGTAAAGTTGCTATAAGAACGAAAATTCAGGTGGAAATACCCCCAGGAATTGATGATGGAATGACACTTCAGTTAAGTGGCAGGGGAATATCTGATGGAAATGAAGTACCAGGAGATTTGTTTATCCGAATTCACATAAAGCCTCATCAAATTTTTGAAAGACTTGAAAATGGAGATTTACTTTATCTACTGAAGCTAAAATATACGGAGCTGGTATTAGGCACAGAATTAGTATTACCTACGCTGTATGGAAGTGAGAAATTGAAAATTCCACCAGGTACACAAGTAGATTCAATCTTTAGATTGAGGGGAAAAGGGATACCGGTGCATGGTCGACGCTCTAAGGGAGATCAAATCATAAAAATAAAGCTTGAGGTGCCTACCAAGCTTAGTGATAGACAAAAGTGGCTAATCAAAGAATTGAATGATACTAAAAATACCTAATCACGAAATTGTAATATTTATATTTAAACAACTTAAGATAATACACATGTCTACTCCCTTTGACGAATGGTTTGGACGAAGAAGAACTAATTCATGGTTTCCCGATGTAGATTCCATGATGAAGGAAATGGAAAAGTTGATGCAAGAGGCTGTCAAGAACATGGATCAAAATGTTCCAAAAAATCTAATAAGAGAGCGCAAACTTAACGACGGTTCAACTGTGCGTGAAATGGGCCCTATTGTCTATGGATATTCATTCAAAATAGGAGAAGATGGAAAACCAATCGTCAGAAAATTTGGAAACTTAAATACGTTCCCTAGCTCCTTAACTGGTAAATTTTCTGTTAGTGATCAAAGGGAGCCAGTAGTCGACATTATCAGAGATGTTGACAAATTGAAAATAATTGCAGAAATGCCCGGAGTGAGTAAAAATGATTTAAGGATAACTGCCAATGAAAAATCTCTTACGATAGAATCAACCACAGGAGAAAGAAGATATAGTAAAAAAATTGAATTGCCAGATCAGATTGAGCCGTCCACAGGAAAATCAACATATAAAAATGGAATTCTAGAAGTGGTCTTTCAATTAAAAGATTCAAAGGAAGATGGAGTTTCTATCAATGTGGAGTAAATTAGAATATATACTATTTTCCAATTTCAAAATCAACATTACCTATTATGGATAATATCCTTCTTAAGTTACGGATTATCTAAAATTAAGACTGAAATCTTCCAATATGAAAGCAATAGAAGCCGCTGATGTTACCAAGAAATATAAAGGATCGTCAACTTTCGCAATAAATAGCATTTCACTTAGTATTGAACCGGGTAGGATATTTACTCTTCTGGGAAGAAATGGTGCTGGAAAAACTACCTTTGTGAGAATTTGCGCGACTCAACTATTACCAAGTTCTGGAACTGTAAAAATATTTGAAAATGATTTAATTAAAGATACGGAAAAAATACGAAACGAAATATCCATAGTG
This sequence comes from Nitrososphaerales archaeon, assembly GCA_029237505.1. Taxonomy (GTDB): domain Archaea; phylum Thermoproteota; class Nitrososphaeria; order Nitrososphaerales; family Nitrososphaeraceae; genus TA-21. Next base: position 13,174 of record JARBAW010000048.1, on the reverse strand, counting down.
CCTCAAGAGGGAAGACCTCTGCGCGCACTTACTCCTTGGGATCATATCTATTACTGGCTAAGAATCAGAGGTGTCAGCAAGGACGACTCATATATGAAAACTGAAAAAATTCTTAGAGAATTTGAGTTATATGAAGTTAGAAATAGACTCGCCATGTACCTGTCGGGGGGAATGAAGCAAAAGGTATTGGTGGCGATGGCGATGGCCACGGACTCAAAGTTACTTTTCCTGGATGAACCTACAATCGGACTTGATCCAGTCTCCAGACGTCAGATCTGGAAGGCCATTAAGGAAAAAAAAGAAAATGGAACTACGATTTTACTTACTACACACTATATGGATGAAGCTGAAGTACTCTCTGACGATATAGTAATAATAGATAAGGGGATCATTATCTCTCAAGGGACTATTGCAGATATTAGAAAGAATATCAAAGAAAATATCAAGATAGAAATTTCAAAATCCGGTGTCGACAGCGAAGTGTTAAGATCCTATGGGACGGTAGTTGATGGTGGAACGGAAACCATAAAACTATTTACGTTTGAATCCAACATCCAGGAATTATCAGCTATTGCAATAAAGAAAAATTTGTTCTTTAAAGTATCGCCTATTACTCTGGACGACGTATTTGTATCCCTAGTTGGTTCTGAACCCAATAACTCTGATAGAGAATTGGCGCGAGATTAATTCTCTTCAGTAGAATTAGTTTCAGATGCTGCTTCAGAAGTGTCTTCCGAAGTTGTATCAGATGTTGTGTCACTAGCTGTTTCAGAGGATTGACCTGATGCAGAAGTGGATAGATCACCATAAACATTGGCTACTGAGTTTTTGAGAAATGTGTAGTATTCTGTTGGTGTCATTGTTCCGTTTATGTGTGAAAGCAAATTGAAACTAGCAGTGTCTGCATCTTGATAGTCCCATTTCCAGAAAGCTGAGGCAGTAATATTTTCATTCTTAAATGCTTCAAGCATAGTATCTGCAATTTGCTGGTTCAGACCACTCTTTTGAGGATCAAGCTGGAATACACCATTAACTTGGGTTCTTACGACATTGTTCCATTCACCAATGTAGAGTGGAATGCCTGTCAATTCACGAGTTTGTAAGAAAAGGTCGAACCTTTCTTTTTGATACTGGTCTCTGTCTGGAATTCCGTAGACACTTATTTTGAACCATACATTTTCCTTACTTGCAGGAGCCATCTCCGCAAGATTTTCTGGTGTTAATTGTATGGGTCCATTTAGATCAACAGGAACATTCATGCTGTAAACAATAACCTTCTGAGTCACCGAACGTAGCTCGTCAGTCATAAACGAATTGAAACTTCCAATTTTTTCCCATTGGTCAGCGCTTTCAACATGAGGTTCACTCAATATTTCATAGCCTAAAGTGCTTTCATGACTATCTACTGCGGCGACTATTTTCTTATAAAAGTCAGCTAAAAGAGTCCATGCATCATTTCCCTTTCCATCCTTAATAGTACCATCCCAGAAATTAGACCACCAAAGTTTTGCCACCGGCTCACCTTCTTTACCGCCACTATTCATAGGATATTGCTGTGAACTATTGGCAAATAGAGAAGTTGGAAATCCAGTACCCCTCTTTTCAAGCCAAGAGGATGTGTGCCATTGATGATTATCATAAATTACCTTAATGCCGTACTTATCTGCGGCATTTGCCACTTGTTCTATCTCATTCATAAACCCTTGTGGATTTTTCTCATATGCTTCCCAGTAGAATAAGAATCTCACATGATTTAGTCCTGCTTCACTTAGCAACCTGAAACTCTCATCGAAATAAGTCGCAGGTGGTAATGGGGTATTTTCTCTGTTTTCCTTTTGATCCACATATGCACCTTTCATTGCAACCCCGACAAAGGGACCTTCTAAATTTGCAGATTGCCCAAAGGAGGCAAAATGCCCGCTGGACATCAATATTATCAATACAAAAGTTAAACCAAATAAGGCAGTTTTTGCGTGCTTGAAACTACTCATTGCAACTAGTACCAAATTTAGTTTATATATATATTATGAATTCTCTCCTTATTTGAATCACGATATCAAACTTAGGCTGTGGACCATCATTTGAATTTTTGAGCTGTGATACAAACCTATCTTTGAAACCACAGTAATATCTTTAAAACACATATTTGTAACTCATTAAAATGGGAGCATCAAAAGATGGCACTAAAGATGAGTGATAACCAATGAGAAGAATTGTTTTGGCTATCGCATTAATATCTATATTGATCGGGGTAACGATAATTTCTATATCATCTCTTAAGGTGCCCGACCCTCTCCACTCTACAAGCACAGTTTTTAAGGGAAAAATAGCAAAGGATGGCAACTCGATCATATTTCTGAAAGATGTACAAAAGGGCAAAAACATTTCTATCTCCTTAACTCCTCAAAGTTCGTTAGACTTAACTAATATTAGGATATTGAATCCAAAAGGATCATTGTTATTTAATGTTAATTCATCTCAACAGTTATTTGCAACAATAAATCCGACAATTAGTGGTAATTATACTGCAGTTTTGACAAATCTCAAAAATACTGACATTTATACAGAATGTATCTTTGGTAGCGCGATCCTTTTCGATAGTAATAAAAGTCCAAAAGTTGAAATTGAAACGATTTTAATTGGAGTAATAGTTTTACTAATAGGTATTGGTGCACTTATTTTATGGATTGTCCTGGAATTCTTTGAAAGATTGCGGTTGAGAACCAGGTACAGACAAGCAACTTGAATTCAAATTATTTTTAATTCATAGAAATGGAGCTTTTGGATTAATTACATTAATTTCTAAAGAAAATTCTGAACCATCTTTTTGCTACATCTTTATTCATATGATGCACACGACTGTTGTAAGATTCCGGCACTTTTCTTATAATTCAACGCAAATATACTCCACAAAGACCAGATCAAATTCATATTTGATTGGCTTAATTGACTAGGACTTATTCAAGTGTTCTGTTAGTCTAGTAACTAGTTGCTTGTTGATTTTTTCCCCATCAACCTTACCTCTTAGAATTGACATACACCTGCCCATCAAAAGGCCGATTGAATCCATTCCCTTCTGAGAAATTATCTTATGATTTTCCTCAATTACTTTTTTGATAATGCCATCAATATCATCTTCTGTAAATCCCTCAGATCCCAATGTTCCTATGATTTCATTAACAGAACTACCTTCATTTCTTAACAGTTTTTCGAGTATTATTGGAATTGATTCTTTCGATATTCTAGATTTATCAAGCTGTTCAAACAAATAAAATAGATCATTTTGTGTAAGGATGGAACAATCATAACCTTGTCTTTCCAATCTAACGAAATCTTCTGTAAGTTTAGATATTATGAACGAGGGATTTATTGATGTGTGCCTTGCTATTTTCTCAAAAAGAGAAAAGTATTGAGAATCAAAAATATTTTCTGCTAATGTCCGGTTGATAGGATATTTCTTACAAAGTTGATCGATGACTTCGTTCCATGGGAGAGGAATGTGCTTCGATAATTCTTTTAATCTGTTTTCATTAATTGAAATGTAAGGGATATCCGTTTCAGGATACATTCTCGATGATCCTGGTCTGGGCCTACTAAATACAGTAACGCCATCTAATCTCACAGAACGCGTTTCCGCAACAACACCTGAAAATGCCTTTTTAATTCTATTCGTTAATTCGGAAATTACGGAGTTCAATAATACGGAAGGGCCACCAACCAAAACAAAAGCGTCGTTCTTGTCAACTTTTAAAATAGAGGCTAATGATTTCACATCTTCACCGGTAATCCCATAGTTTGGTAATTCGTCGGAGTGAAATATACCACCTATTCCATAGGACTTTGCAACTTCCCCCAATTCTTTGCCTAATCTTATTCCTTGATATGGTTCAAAAGATAACATCCCATGAAATTCTCGCAACACTAACGCCATGAATCTAGAATCGCCACTGAGAATTTTCTTTACTATTTTGGAATTCGATTGTTGCATGAAATCAGTAACATCTATGATATTGCCAATGAAGGCTGATTCATGAATTTTACGATTATGAAGTTCTTGCGCGATTTGATTTAACCCATCCTGTCTTTTTGTTTCATATTCAATAACGAGGGCCAACTGTGATAACTGCTGCACCCCTTTCACTTCCACAACCGCACCACCATTTGTTGAAATATTCACGTCTTGTCTAATACTTCCAAGGCCTCGAGTTACTTTCTTAGTAGCGCGAAGTAGTCGGCCAATAGTTTGTGCCACATTTGTTACAAACATTGGAGTATTAGAAATTGGGTCCAAGGCAATTTCGATAAGTGGAATTCCTAATCTATCTAGAGCGAATATTTTAGTATCGACCGTATCATCTTTTTGTTCATTTATTATCCTAGCAGCATCTTTTTGTTCATTTATTATCCTAGCAGCATCTTCTTCTAAGCATATACTTTGGATTCCAACCCTAACTCCATCGACATCCAAATATCCGTTCCTAGCAACTAGTATTGTTCTTTGGAATCCTGTAGTATTTGAACCATCGATCACTATTTTTCGCATTACATGTAATTCATCTTCAATTGTACAATGAAGTGCAAGAGATATGGTTAAGACTAAATCAAGTGCCTCTGTGTTAACCATCTCTGGTGGCTCCTCATCTGATTCAATCAGACAATTGGAATTTTTAGACGACAGATATTTTACAGTCTTAATTTTCTTTGACTCAAAAACGGCAGCTTGATCATATGATCCCATTTCACTTTGAGTTGGGTGTAGGATCCTTTTGAAGGTAAAATCATATTCAGGGGAATCTACTATTTTGCAATTACAAAATAATTTATTATTAGAATCCAATTGTTGATGGATTTCAAGCCCAACCTTATGTTTATTCTGATTCGGTGCATCATTATTAACCAATGCTATAACAATAGAACAGAACCCCATTATTATTATTATTAATTACATTCGAGAAATCCTTAACTTCCTGACTCGATTTAATAATAATGATTGAAATGTTAGAATTTCTTTCAACCATATTATTTGCAATTTTGCCAAAGGGCACAGTGAGAGATGAAGGTACTTTTTTTATTCTGGTTTCAATACTTGCAGGGCTTATAGCGGTGGCATATATAATGAGATTGAGAAGAAATAGGCAATCTCAATAAATCATCAATAGCACTATAATCTACGTCTCGATTGTAGATAGAATGCATATTTTTGACTATTCTCAGATCTTGAAAGGAGAAATTTCTGTCAAATTGACAATGCTTTTTACATTAGTTATTAGCATATCCACATCTACGTCATAATAGTGTCCCGAAGCACCTTGTAATTTGTCTAGTGCTCTCTTCATTATTGAAATACAAATTTGATGTTCTCCTTTTTGAGAATGTACTAAGGCTGCTGCTACAAGAATGATACCATTAAGTAAGGATCTTTCGTCACCTTGTGTATGCTTCCAAACTCCTTCAAGAACTTCATGAGTCTTCCAATACTTCTCATTATTGAATAGTTGGCGCGCAAGTTCTAGAGATACTTTTTTATCTAATTCAGTTTCAATAATCCTATCAATTTCGATGACTGACCCAATCTTGGTCAATTTTGATTTTACTTTTTCTAGTTCTAATGGAGAAATACTGATGTCCAGTTCAAGAAAGTAAGATGCAACTCTTACATCCCTAATAATAATTTTGTATTCTCGTAGAATATTTCTTGATATAGAAAGAATGGAATTTGCGTCATCTGGAATGTATTTTTCATTCTTCAGATATACAAGGTATCTAGATAAGGTCTCCATCAAATATTCGATCCTAGATCTATAACGAAGGTGTACCAAAATAACTTATTGTAAATAAGGGTAGGTAATGTCGCCAGAATAAATTAACTATAAGATAAATCGAACCCACGATATGGAGCACATAAAAAGAATTATGCTCCAATCATTACCTTCTTGTTATCATGCCTAGGGTTATCGATATCATTACTTGAAAAGTGTGAATAAATATGGAGTTTCTTTTCTTTCGTCAAGTGTCCATGAAGTAGGTAGGCTCAAACATTCGACTAGTCTTAAATCATTATCAGCTATGAATTTTCCCCATCCCCACACGGACTTGTCTCGCGAATATTTCCTATAAGTATGGCTTCCCATTAACGTAATGCCCACATTATGCAGATTTTCCACATATTTTTTGAATTGATTTATTATACCATATGATATCATTTCTCCAGATTCAGGCAAAGCCGAGACGAAGATGATAGTATTGTCAAGTGCGAATTGCGAGTAATCTATCGAATTTGAATCACCGTTAATAACTTGAAACTTAACGTTACTATAGTTCGATATCATCGTTTGGAGATCGCATAAATCTTTATCTATCTCTACACCAACGGAGTTAAGGCCGATCACACTGCCACAGAACAACAGCCTCCCATCACCCGAGCCGATGTCAATAATATTCTCGAAACCCAAATCTTTTGCCACCTGGACCATTATCAATGCAGAAAGTCCCCAAGTAGGAAGAAACGGTTGATAATTGGTATCATATTTTTTTGAGCTTAGCCAGAATTGGTTGACATCGCCTTCATATGATACACAAGGAATATTTCCAAGGGCCACACTTTCCTGCTTGTAATATATTTTATTAAGCCTAAAGAAAGTGTGTAGTTTTTCTAAATCTGGTTTGTCAATTAGTGATTGAAAACGCGGCTCGGGTAAAAACTCTCTAATATGATTATACGAATGAATTTTCTCAAGATATTCATTTTTTAGAGTAAGTAACTCTTTGACCAGGTGATTTTGTACCATTCAAATATTCCCTCTGATTAACAAGCCAAATCAGATCTAGGTATAGCTGAAATAATAATCATGTCGAACTCTAGAGATTTCAAGATGGTCAGAGTGTTAGCGTACTATTTAGCATGACTATTCATATTAAGTCTAATTACATAAATCATGGTAATTCGCTGAAAATTCTCTCGTTGTGATTATTTACTAAAAATAGAAACAAAAAGGTTCAGTTTGCATTGGGGTTCATGATTACCTTCCTTTCACTTCATAAGTTTTAATAGAAGGCTGGGTACTTCAGCAGGTCTCTTTGCTACAGGGATATTCACCTTGGCATAACTAGATATCTTGGATTCTGCTGAACCATAATTGCCATAAACTATTGCGCCTGCATGTCCCATTCTTTTTTCCTTTGGTGCGGAACGCCCTGCTACATATGCAACAACAGGTTTGCTGAAACCTGTTTTTTCAATGTATTGAACAAGTGATTCTTCTGCATCTCCTCCTATCTCCCCAACTACAACTACTGATTCGACCTCATCTCTCTCGCTTATCAGTTCAAATGCTTCTATCAGATTTGTGCCGTTAATTGGATCTCCGCCTATACCTAAGGCGATTTGTTGACCTATTCCTTCCCTTGATAAATAATATGAAACTTCATACATCAACGTCCCGCTTCTAGAAAACACTGCTGTATTCCCTTTAGTAAATGGCTGAGAAGGCATTATCCCTATCTTACTAACCGATGGTATAATAACCCCTGGAGTATTAGGGCCAATTATCCTAGCGCCATTAGACTGGGCATATTCTAGAGCCTCCATTGCATCTCGTATTGGAACATGTTCCGGAATAGCAATAAGTAATTTTATCCCGCTGTTAACTGCGTCCTTTACTGCAGATAGGAAGAACGGAGCTGGAACAAATATTCCAGATATCTTTGCACCAAAGTTCTTATTGGCATCCTTTACAGAGTCAAAAACAGGAATTCCTTCAAATGACTGTCCTCCTTTGTTAGGAGTTACTCCTGCAACAATATTGGTACCATACTCTCTCATCAACCTTGTATGAACAGAACCAAAATTTCCAGTTATTCCCTGAATTATGACTGGTTTATTACCATAGTCAGAATCATTGGAGTTACCTACAAGGATATCAAAAATATCAAATTTTTTTGACATTTATTTGCTCAACTCTTTATACTGAACGAGTGATGAGATTGCTTCCTCTACAGTATCATATAGCTTTGCATTACTGTTGGAGAGCATCTTCTTTGATTTTTCAGACTCCGCTCCAGAGATTCTAGCATAAATTGGGACACTAATCATCCCATCTTGATAAGCATTGAGTATTGCCTGAGCAACCAGATCTGTTCGAACAATACCACCAAATAAGTTTACCAAAATAGCTTTAATTTTTGACAATTTGCTGATTACTTCTAATGCCTTGTAAATTGTTTCAGTAGTAGCTCTTCCACCAAAATCCAAAAAAGCGCCCGGTTTACCACCCGCATCAGTTACAATATCTAATGTGGACATTACAAGACCGGCACCATTACCAATTATAGCTATGTTTCCATCTAACTCTACAAAAGAAAATCCACTTTTTTCTGCCTGCTCCTGTAATTCAGATATTTGAACATATTTTCTCAACTCAGGATGCCTAAATAGTGAATTATCGTCGATAATTATTTTTGAGTCAAGTGCCAAACATGTTCCGTCTTTTAATATTGCCAAAGGATTTATCTCTGCCAACTCCGCCTCCTTTTCCCTGACAAGCTTAGCTAACTTTATCACAATATTTGAAAATGACTTGGCAGTTACCCCCTCAAGGCTTAATTTTTTGGCAACGCTTTCTGCATCTGATTGTGTTAATCCAGTAATAGAAATATCCTGAATCACCTTGTTCTCTACGCTTTCAATATCCATTCCTCCCTGAGCAGAAGAGATTAATGAATACCTTCTCTTTCCTCTGTTTAGGAACAACGAAAAATAGAGCTCTTTGTCTATGCTTACAGCCTCTTCAATTAAGATTACTTCAGGAAGCTCTCCTTTTACCTCTTTTTTCATTAATTCTGTAAACTTCGGTACTAGCTCTTCCATTTTCGTGCATTTCAATATCGCTCCAGCTTTCCCTCTTCCACCAACAGTCAATTGAGACTTTAGTACAACAGGGAATTGTAGTTTGTCTGTAATATGGCTCAATTCCGATTGGTTTCTAGCAAGATATGATTTTGGCACGGCTATATCATATTCTGCAAATAATTCTTTACCTTGATATTCTAGTAACTTCATTCAGCAAGAATGTGAAGCCTATGTGGCGACTTATAATCCTATACAAGTTACCAAATTTGAAAATTTATATATCTTCTATTAAATCCGTATGCTATGGCTGAAAAAATGACTGCGGTGTGGCTCATCATATTGACGATAATTGCCTGCGCAGCAGTACCTGCTGTTATGATTTGGTTAACAACTACGCCGAGTAGTTCAGCGCCGCACTTGTTACTTGGCATCACAGAATTTGCGCCACCTACTATTTTGCTTAATTTTTAACACAATTAACACATCCTTAATTTTTTGTGTAAAGTCATTAAGGTTTGTTTTAATTTTCTTTTCTTGTTCAATAAAGAATATTTAGAAACAGACAAAAATTCAAACTAGTAATAGATAAAGGTGAGAGATTAAAACATAGTAACCATGACAATCGCACTGAAGGTGCACCCATCTTTCTTTAAGGAATTTGCTACAAAGACATGGGTTTCTCCTGCAGATGTCGTAAAGGAATTGGTTGAAAATGCATTCGACGAGGATGCAACAAGAGTTCTGATAACCATCCTTTCAGATAACTCTATTTCAATTGAAGATAATGCAGGAATGGATGAAAGTGAGATTCAGAAATTCTTGCTTTTGGGTTCGCCCCATAAGAAAGTTGATTCTGTTTCACCCAAATTGAAGAGAATCAGAACAGGAAGATATGGAACTGGAAGACTATCTTTTTTGACATCATTTGAAAAAATGAAAATTAGAACCCGAAAAGGTAACTATCATAAATCATTTTTAATTGATACAACATCTTTAGATGATCTATTTAGAGGTAAATCCAATTTACGCGAAATTAGGGAATCACGTTTGTCAAGGGATGGAACGGAGATAATCATAAGTGACGCAAAATCTTTTGTCGATGAATTGAGGCTGGTAAAGGAAATTAGAAAATTGGCAGTATTGAGGCATCCCCTTTTTGAGGTGTATATTAAGAGAGCTTCGAGATTCAAAGAATGGAGTTTTACTAATGCTCAGTTGATAAGGGTTCCCGACATACAGGGTCACAAAATACCGTTGAACATTGACAAGGGAAACATTGTTGGTGAAATTACTGTGGCTCGCAGGCCGCTAACTGAGGATGAAAGAGGAATTGCAGTTATGGTAGGTGGACACATTGTAATGAGGACGTTGTTTGGATTTGACTCCAAAATACCCAGGGTGACCGGATTTGTAAGATGTGATACACTAACATCCAGATTTGCAGACAAGTCGGCTATTATAGAAGATACAGAATTTGAAAAATTTTCAGGTCAGATGAAAAAGTTTATTCTCGATACGGTTATACCAAGTCTTACACTTTATGAAGATGTACTTGTGACTCGAGAAGAATCAAGAATTTACAAGCAGATAGATAGAGTTCTTGGCCAGGCAGTAATTGAAACCTTAGAACCATCTGAAGAAATAGAAGGATATGAAATAGTTGAAACCAAAAAAATCCTATCAAAACCTACCAGTAAGACATCATCAATTCCGGCGGAAGATAATTTGTTTGACAAATCGATAGACGATGAATATAAAGACTTTACCAAGAATGAAATCAAAAGATCTCGAGGTTCTCTATCTGGAAAAGGAAAAAATAAGCAGAGTTTGGATGATGCAGATAGTACTCTTCCCAATTATCTGTACAGTGGCCAAAGCCCGGATATCGAAAATTACGAAAATGTAACTGTTACAACTCAGGTAAGAAAACCATTAATGAAGAAAACATTTGCACTGAAAAAAGTTGGCTACAAAATCATTCCTTATGAAGATGAAACCGATTCAAGATATAGCTTCATCAACGAAAATGTAGTATTTGTCAACAAGGCAAATCCTACATACAAGGCGGAATCAATAAGAGGCGATGAATTTCTTTTGCGACACATTATGAGTATTGTAGCACAAGCTGTGGCAGAAACACGACACCCAGAAGGGAAGGAAGCGTTAGAATTGCAAAATAGGTTGGTTTCAGAAGCAATAAGAATTCATGACAAATTTTTGACAAAAGTTCCCTAAGTGATTGAAACTACTCCTGTCCAATTAGCCTGAGAATAGACGAAACGACTAAATCTAACTACATTCACTACTATCCAATCATATGGCGTTTCAATTTATGCCAGGTGCTACCGCGGTAGGTATAACTTATCAAGACGGTATTATTCTTGCTGCTGAAAAACGTATTTCTTACGGAAATTTTGTGGTAAATAAGAACACGAGGAAAATATTCCAGATAACAGATCAAGTTGCCAGTGCGTGTGCAGGTATGGTGGCGGATATGCAAGTTCTTACAAGACAAGTTGGAGCTCTCGCAAAAATTAGAAAACTGGAAACGAGAAGAGATATGGCTACAAATTCTGTCGCTAAATTGATGTCAGTTATCATGTTTGAAAGAAGATACTTTCCTTTACTGACTCAGGTTATTGTTGGTGGAGTACAAAATACACCTGAAATATATACACTGGATCCTTTGGGCTCACTACTTCCCGATAACTATGCAGCTGTAGGCACTGGAGCAGAGATGGCGTTGGGATTAATTGATGCCGAGTACAAGAAAAACATGTCAGAAGAAACTTCCAAGAAGCTTGCTATTAAGGCAATAAAGTCATCAATTCAAAGAGATTCTGCGAGCGGTGATGGAATTGACATCCTGACGATAACTAAGAAGGGAATCGAAGAAGAATCACTCAATCTATAATTTTATAAATAATTTTAATATCACTAATTTTTTCAATTGTCGACATAATCACGTCCGGATAGTTTTTTTCATTTCCCAATACATATCGCCAATATGGTGTATGTTGTTTAGGATGATCCCTTTTTCCATTTTTCTTCCATTTTCATCGTCGACAAGTGAGATGCATACTGCAAGTTCTTTTTTATGAGTTTGATCTTTTACCAACACTATTTCTGATTCCTTGAACGTAGAAAAATCAGTAATACCCGGCCTCATGATATTGGCACCATTACAAACAAACTTTACTGCATTCATGTCAACCTGAACTGATGCAAAGTGATTCAAAATTTCATGCTGTGTCAAATGAGGAATTATGAGGTCGGCTGCCAATTGTATCGCAACCAGATTATTCCCTACAAGAAGCCTCTTCTTTTCGTCGATTACATATGCCTGAATACTCTTGATTGGGGGAAATGAATTTTTTGGCCAAGATATGTCAATTTGATTCGTGATATCATGTATTTCCCTCTTTGATAAAGAATGAACTTTCAACTGTTTTGGTGTCGTTTTTGAATTATTTATCAATATCCATATTTGAGAATCTCCCAATTTGACCAAATTACCACGGAATAATTAACTTAATTCTAAAACTTAGTTTTTATGAATTGATATGTCAGATATTTTTTTCAAACGTTCGACTCCTCCAACTTCCTCGATTAGACTTTGAGTTTGTTCTGGAACTAGGTGAGTCCACTTTAGATTTTTCACCATACGCCTTCTAATTTCAGTTCCTGAAAGATCGCTTCGATTTAGTAATTTTGGTTCCGTCACTGCGATATTTCTTTGGATAAAGAGGTATCCAGTAAATGCATTGTTAGTAAACACAACATCATATTTAGGTACCAGCATATCGACGGAATGAGTCCATGTTGAATGAATGTTCGTATCAGGAACTGGAATTATGAGTGTTTTTTTGCAATCTATCATTTTATCTGCATTCAGTGAATCCTTTATCATGGATACTCTTTCGCCAGCAGTAAATGGATTTTGCGATTCATAACTTGCTTGAGCACTGCCTATAACAATAGCTAATTCATCAACTCTTTTGAAGGCGAATTTAATTGCTGCAATATGACCTAAATGGAAGGGCTGAAACCTGCCTATGAATATGCCTCTTGACAAATTGGTGCGAACTACCTCCGATTAAAAATGTAGGCTTCTTTTCTCATCATTGTGTTCCTGTCTACACTAGGAAAAGTTCTGGGCATGTCCACAGTTACCCCTAGATTAGATGCCTGACCTAATCCCCGTTTAGCGATATTGTAAGCAGCGTTTCTATCAGCGTTATCTTCACCACAAGTCTTACATTGAAACAATCCTTGTATTTTTCTTGTGCCTTTTTGACAACAAATCTTGCAATATTGAGATGACCA
>JARBAW010000047.1 GCA_029237505.1 Nitrososphaerales archaeon | reverse complement strand
CTTAGAAAATGTTTCAAGAATAGGGGATACGAAAAATAGTATATTCGAACTTGATTCTTCAATTGATCTAATGAAAAAAAAGATAGAAGAAAATGTCTTGGAAATAACAAATACAAATTACTCAATATTTAGAGACTAAAAATATTTTTATTATATTTATCGAACCTATTTGAATATTCCCAGAAGATATCCATGAAATGTTAAGAACGAAAACTGACAATAGTTTATCTGTACTAGTCTAACGCAAATTTTACAAAAATTACTAAATTCAAGGTCCTATACGAAACCGCTTTATTAAATTCCAATCTCGTAAATCCTTGAAACACGATTTCCCCAATTCTAATTCGCCACAAGGCATTTGAAAAAAAGCGCCTTCTAAATTCACATGTTTTTTGAAGAGTGATTCCAGATTTGATTTTATTTTGAAATCCCTAACATAGTATCCCATTGTACACCAGACAGTTGGAAATCTTCGTCTAAATTTTCTTCCCAATATGGAATTTGAATCCTTACCATTTAATAAGAAATATACCAAATTATTACCAAAGTCGGTAAAACGTTTGTTATGGATTGTATCGCCAAACGCAATTATTGTGCCATTGCTAGTACCTTTAATAGGATTCAGCGTGTTATCGCTTTCATATTTTGTTCCTAATCTAACTACATCAAATCTAATCGACATTTCCGCATCATTTTGCTCTAAAAATAGTTTGATCTTATCAGTAATCATTTTGTAAAATTTGGAATCTATAACATCAAATCCTAAAATGGTGGAATGAAATTTCTTATCTTCATCAAAGTAAAAATCCGGATTTTCATTTTGAAATTGTCGGCAGATTTCGATAAACAGGCGCCTCTGATTATTGTCAAAAAACTGTACAAGAGATAAGCGTTCAGCGCGTTTTTGCTGTTCTACTATAGTATCGTGCGATTTTACATTTGTAAATGTTATCTTGTACCTATGGGTCTCAAGTCCGTATTCATATAGCCAGTTCGTTTCATTATATTGTAATATTTTTGGCCGCCCTGCAATAACTATTGTTAAAATTAGCAAAAAAGCTTTTTGAGTATTGTTGTTGGATTTGCGGTTATTTTGTCCTGTCCGTTACCTCGATTTTCATCCTAATAAACTGCGTGTGTATCATCTGGAACTCAGAGAAACCAGATGATTCTTGAAAAAATGACATCCTCCGAAAAATTTTAATAAATACATCATTTAACTGACTTTAAATTGAAGCCGTCACGCTATTTGCGATCCCCTTTTCTTTTTTCATTTTGGAATAATGAAGGTAAGCTGGTAATATACAATTATAATAGAAACACTATGGCGGAAATATCTGATGATGTGATGAAAATAATCGATACGCTTTCCCAATGGAGGAACGTACAACAGATATCGGACATACTTGATTTTAGCAAGAAAGATCTTACTAGAGCTTTAGGTCACTTAATTAGATTGAAAATGATTCATAAAAATACATTAGCTGATGAAGATATTCAAAGTCACAGTATAGTTTGGGACCCAATAGATTTAGCGATGCAAAGACAAAGAAGCTACGGGGGACGTTTTGCTATGTCAAAGAGACTTGGAAAATCTCCAAGTCCTGTTAAACATGTTAAGGCAATATCCAGTTTTGTTTTGCCCTCTCCTGGCAACATCCATGATAACAAGTCCACTCTACTAAAGGTTCTAGATGATCGCAAATCAATTCGTAGGTATAGTGATCGTCACGTTAGTGTGGATCAACTATCCTATTTGCTTTACCATTCCGGAAGAATAAAAGGGATTTTTAAATCCAAGGAGGGTACTTTAACCAAGCGTCCATACGCCTCGGGCGGTGCAAGATATCCACTTGAGATATACGTAGTGAATAATAGTATAAGTGGTATCCAAAAAGGAATTCATTATTACGACCCTTTAGATCACAAACTCAATCTAATAAATAAGAACACCAGTTTTCAAAAAAGATTTAACAAATTTATCATGGATGTACAACACCCTTTAATGAATCGAGAGCCCGATGCGCTGTTTATTATTACTGCTGTTTTTGCTCGGACCATGTGGAAATATGAAAAACTTGGATTATCGCTTATATTGAGTGATTTAGGTTGTCTTTATCAGACCATGTATTTGGTAGCAACTGAGATGAATCTTGCCCCATGTCCAATAGGAAAGACAGACGAAGAGACCGTAAGTAAGTGGTTAAACTTAAACTGGTTTGAAGAATCACATGTCGGCACTTTTATGTTAGGTGTACCAAAGGAAGCATAACTGTACCGAAAATATCTGTTCTAAACTAAATAAAAGAACCGTGACCGTGACTGTATGACATGCTAAATTTGTTACTAAATAAGAAAAAAATGAAAAGTATATCTTACGTATTACAAAAATTTCCTTATGGTACTGTCGGGCTCAAGAGCAATGAACACAAAATTTGCCCTATCTCCAGGCGTTTCCCATTTTATGGCCAATGATGGATCATTACTAGTCAAGCATGGAAATAGGCTTTACAAAATTTCGGCGAGATCCGACGTGGATCAATTAGCAAGGCTACTATACATGCTTACTAGACCCAAAAAGGTCGGGGAGATTATAAGTCATCTGTCTGGTTTCAAAAGGAGTCATGTTATCGGTGTTCTTGAAACGCTGTATGGAATGAAGCTGATAAGGCTTGTAAAGGGTGATAAAAAGATGGAAGATTATCTTTTGCATAACAAGATCCTCCCATGGGATGTGACTGACGCCAGAAACCGTACTGCCCTTCGTGATTCAGAATTAGTCCTTATCGGCGACGGCTTGCTGGCATCAAAGTTAGTTACAGAGTTAAGAAACATGAAGATAAAATTCAATCAAGTAAAATCCACCCAAATCGTTACTAAATCTGGTAAGAAATTGTCGTCGCATATTGAACAAGGAAATGTAAATTTGCTGTTAAAAAATTCTACAACCTCTCTTGCGCCCTTGATAAACCCATTAGTAGAGAGATCTAATTTAGTAGTAGTTGCCGAGGATTATCCAAATATTTATCTGTTTGAATTGGTTAACAGCCTTTGCTTTAAGAAAAAGAAAGCCTGGTTAAGAGTTTCGTTTGATGATGATATTGGATACCTGGGGCCCCTTGTTATCCCGAGAAGGACATCATGTTTTAATTGTTGCGAACTCCGGCTTGTTACAAACAGCCCGGAATATGAGTACGAGCTTTGGAATAATAAAGAAAATATTTCGGTAATTAAGCCTGAGCTTCCAGAAATCTTTGCAGACATGCTTTCAGCATTATGCCTGAAGGAAGTCTACAGATACTTGATAGATTCAAATAGCGTAGAAACAATTGATAATCTACTCGTTTTTGATACCCAACAAGTTAACTTAACAAAACATCGTATAATTTCACACCCAAATTGTATATTATGCAATCCCCCCTCCAAGAATGAAAAAAGTACAGTAAGAAATTCATCAGGTAAGGAGGCTTCTAAAACAAGAGATACTAGTACAAAAAGTCCAATTGAGATTAACAGATCTGACTCTACATTATCAGAAGACGAACTTTTGAAAAGGCTTAGAGGGATCGTAGATAAGAAAACAGGTATTATTCAGGAGTATGAAAAGCTCTATGAAATGCATCCGCTTGGCATACACTATCATCATTACTCCACTGCCACCTGTTCAAAGCCTCTAAGAATCGGATCTGATGGTCAGCTTACGAGACCCGTTCGAATTGAAGACAGCCTCATATCACCATCACCTTCTGGATCTGGACTTTCCGTTACTGAGGCAGAGGTTCATACCTTAATGGAATCGGTAGAACGTTACTCCAATATGGTAGTTGATGAATCGCGACTAATTTGGTCATCATACAACGAGCTTAAACCGAACGCGATTAATCCGGCCGATCTAGGGCTATATTCAGACGAAGTGTACAATCGAAAGGATATCAACTGTTCTAGATTTTTCGTAGACTCACAGATACCTTGGATAGAGGGGATTGACGTGTACTCCCGTAACGCAGTCATGGTCCCAGCGGACTTTGTGTTCTACCCACCAATAAGGAATAAACCACTGGTATTCGATACTTCAAACGGATCATCTGCCCATATAGATAATGTGCGAGCCATTCTAAATGGACTTTACGAAGTAATCGAAAGAGATTCATTTCTAACTATGTGGTTGAATAAGATATCTATGCCGGTTTTAGATATCAATGTGCTTCCATTTGGTTTTGATGAATCGATAAGGTTGATTAATGATTATGGTATGGAAGTCAAGCTTGTTGACTTGACAAATGATACGGCCATACCCACCTTCATGGCCGTGTGTCATAACAAGAACCTGAATAAATCCCCGGCACTTCTAGTTGGAACTGGATGTCATATCGACCCACAAAAAGCATTACACAAGGCGCTCTTTGAAATGGAGTTTATGTTAAGTGAGATGCTGGCACGTCCAAGCAAGAAAAAGATTAACACACCTAGTCAAATATCTACAATGTTTGATCATCCGCTCTATTACCTAAATCCTAACAAGAGAAAATATTGGGATTTTATGATACGTGGAACCAAGAAAATCACACTTGAAGCGTTGACAAAGACTTCCTTTAAAGATAGTTATGCTGAGCTCATGCACATAGTTAGACATTTACACGGCATGAGACATAACGTAATAGCGGTTAACTTGACTCCATCTGATATAAGCAAATTGGGGGTAAGAGCTGTCAGGGTTTTTGTTACCGGATTCCAGCCTCTCTATGTTGGCAATAAGTCAAGATTAAATATACGGCGGTTGCGTGAATCAGCTCGTCACCTAAAGTATGATACTCAAGCAAATTCTAGTTGGAAAATAAATCTCACTCCGCATCCATTGCCGTAACCATACCTACTTTTGCAGGCTCTTGACAATCCAACTCTAGAAGGATTAATAAATCATAACATACTATCAAATGTCATGAATCTCACTATGTTACGAATTATTTTTCTATGAAAGATGGTGACGGTGATGTGATGCCACCCTTTGTATCCGCAGCAACTCTCATTTGTAGTAATTCTGAAATTTTACTTTTAAGGGTAAACTAGTAGACCGGTGGTAACTAATTTTGGAATATTTATCCTTATCCGATTCAAGTGCCGGATTTCAGATTCGAACTATCTTATCCTTTCTTAAAATAATTCTGCTGCTAGCAGCAGTTATTTTGGTATCTGTATTCTTGGTAGAACTATTTGTTGTAAATAAAGTTCTAGGAATTGAGCCAAAAGCTGCTTATTTTAGTGAAGAAATTAACATTAGTAATAATAATGGGACCTCAGAATTACCGCAGGTTACCGCAGAGGGAAATAATGTCTATGTGGTTTGGCAGGATGATACAAATGGAAATGCAAATGGAAACTACGATGTATATTTTGCCCACAGTACGGATAACGGAAGGACTTTTGAATCCGTGACAAATTTGAGTAAAAATAATGGGACCTCAGAATTACCGCAGGTTACCGCAGAGGGAAATAATGTCTATGTGGTTTGGCAGGATGATACAAATGGAAATGCAAATGGAAACTACGATG
>JARBAW010000046.1 GCA_029237505.1 Nitrososphaerales archaeon | reverse complement strand
TTTCGGAACGGGGTTTGGTGGTATAACCGACCTTACTGTCGGCCCAGATGGTTACTTATATGTAGTATCTATTGGACAAGGTAAGGTTTTCAGAATATTACCTGAATAGTTTGGGATGTTATCTATTTTGTTTGAAAAATCTATATTTGATGATGAAACAACTTTGGCTTGAATCTCTCAAGCAAAATAGAGTTACCAACTACTGTTAAGGAGCTCATGGCCATTGCAAGTGCTGCCAACATTGGTAACCATCCAAATATTCCGACCCCGAGAACTGGAACTAATGCACCACCAGCGATTGGTATCAAACCTGTATTATATGCAAAGGCCCAGAAAAGATTCTGCTTTATCTTGGAAACTGTTTTCCTTCCTAGCTCGAGTGCTATGGCTACATCTCTCACGTCACCTTTTATTAGTATAATATCACCTGTTTCTT
The DNA here is from genome assembly GCA_029237505.1 of Nitrososphaerales archaeon. Taxonomy (GTDB): domain Archaea; phylum Thermoproteota; class Nitrososphaeria; order Nitrososphaerales; family Nitrososphaeraceae; genus TA-21. Next base: position 2,289 of record JARBAW010000046.1, on the reverse strand, counting down.
TTGCGACATCAGTTCCTGATCCAATAGCTATTCCCAAGTCCGCTCTAGCTAGTGCTGGTGCATCATTAATTCCATCTCCTACCATTGCTACAATTTTCTTATCCGTCATTAGTTCCGTAATTACTTTTTCTTTTTGCTGTGGCAGAACTTGGGACATAACCTTTTTGATTCCTAGTTCTGTGGCGATACGATTTGCAGTTCTCTCATTATCACCGGTGAGCATTATGATTTCATTCCCGTTAGATTTTAGAGCCCGTACAGCGTCCTTTGCACTATTTTTTAGTGTGTCAGCAAGAGCAATAATTCCTGAAAGTTTGGAATCTATTGATATCAAGATAGCAGTTTTGCCCATATTTTCGAGCTCGCTTAACTTTGATTCAACACTTTCGGGAATTGAAATCTCATTATCAGACATAAGTTTTCTAGTTCCTACAAGAAGTGCATGATCTCGATACCTCGCAATTATTCCATGTCCTGCAATTGATTCTGATAATTCGATATTTGGAACCATGCTATTTTCTTTAGCTTTCCTAACAATTGCCTGCCCTAATGGATGTTCAGAGCCCGATTCTGCAATAGCTGCCAATCTCAGCAATTCCTTTTCTCCAATTTTGGATTCAGATATATCATAAATATCAGTAACAGATGGTTTTCCTTCTGTTAATGTTCCAGTCTTGTCAAACACTATTGTTTGCACTTTACTAGCAATCTCAAGGTACTCTCCTCCCTTGAATAATATACCATATTCAGCAGCTTTTCCCGAACCCATCATCAATGCAGCAGGAGTTGCAATTCCCAACGCACAAGGACAGGCGATTATGATTACTGAAACAAAAGCTAAAAGACTGTATGTGAATCCTATGTCTCCTACAAAATACCAACCTAAACCAGCGCTAATTGCGGTGATAATTATTGCAGGTACAAAATATTTTGCAACCTGATCTACCATTCTTTGCATTTGGGCTTTTCCAGTCCGCGCTTCTTCAACGAGATCTATTATCTGAGAGAGTACGGTATCCTGCCCGACATTCGCAGCTCTAATCTTCAGTAATCCTGTCTTGTTCATAGTTGCGCCAATAACATAATCACCGCTCGATTTGTCAACCGGAATACTCTCTCCGGTAACAGCCGATTCGTCCAATGAGGAAATACCTTCTATTATTACTCCGTCGGTGGGAATACCCTCACCAGCTCTCACTATCAACACATCTCCCACTCTTATTTCCTCTATAGGAATTTCAGTTTCCGCTTCGAGGATTTGTCCGGAAGGATTAGTTGTTGATCGCAACACCTTTGCCATCCGTGGCTGTAAATCAAACAATTTTCTTATGGCATAAGAAGCTTTTTCTTTTGTTCTTGTTTCTAGTAATCTCCCTATTAGTATCAAAGTAATAATTACAGCAGATGTTTCAAAGTATACTGTTTTAAATGGAAAGAGATCCGGAGCAAGTGTTACTGCAGCGCTATACAGATAAGCTGCAGAGGTTCCTATTGCTATGAGTGTATCCATGTTTGAAGCTTTTGCTCTAACACCATCCCAAAAGCCCTTATAGAATCTCCAGCCAACCCAAAATTGTAAAGGAGTAGCTAATATTAACATGATATAACTAGAGTTTTGCATCAAATCCATAGGAAGAAACTGACTGAATTGTGCTGGAAGCATGTGAGGCAAACTCAAGAGTAGTATAGGTATAGTCAATCCAATACTTATTGCCACATGGATTTTTAATTTCCTAAATTCCTTCTCTGGTTCAGTAAACTCATGTAGACATTGGGTACTGCAAAACAAATACTCTTTACCTTTCATCGTGTATTTGATAGAATCAGGCTTTTCCTCCACAAACATACCACATATTGGGTCTTTTGCCAATACATTATGGTAAACTAGACCAAATATAACATTAGAACTTTACAAATGTAAAATTTAAAATTTGACCTCTGATATTCATTTTTCCATTGCCAATTGAACTAGATGATTATGATATGTCAATACTAAAGTCACTATTTGAAGATGGGCGTAAGTCTTTTCGCCAGATTTCACGCGAAACTGGTATCACAACTCCGACCGTAAAAGCGAGATTTGAAAGACTGGTAAATGTAGGCTTTATCCAGCGAGTCGTACCCGTAATTGATTTTGGAAAAGTTGCTAACGCTAGTATTAGTTTTGAAAAACAGGCTGAAAATTATGACAACCAGAATAGAATTCATCAATTCAAGAAAATAAAAAAGGGTTTGAAGATTGTTTTGGACTGTGATCTTTGTCATGGAGTTATTGCTGGAGATCCACAA
>JARBAW010000045.1 GCA_029237505.1 Nitrososphaerales archaeon | reverse complement strand
TACTTACGTTGCAATATTCATCTATCTGACCATTTCCATCATTATCCTGACCATCTCCACAAATCTCCTGTTCAGGATCTACTGGCGGAGAATCGTCACCCTGTGGAGGATTACTTACGTTGCAATATTCATCTATCTGACCATTTCCATCATTATCCTGACCATCTCCACAAATCTCGGGCTTTGCGACCTTTTCCTGAACTAAACTGTTAATCAATTCATTAATTAAGGCATTCGTATTGGAATTTGACTCCCGTTTTTCGGTACTTGGAAAATAATCGTAGATGATTTGATCGGCACCGGATGATCTGTAAAATGGATTATTTTTTGCGGCAATTTCTGAAACGTATGTGGAAGGGTATGCTTCGGAGTTTTGCATCAGTTGAGGTATCGAAAGATTAAATGAGAATAATACTGCAAGTGTGAATGAAGCTAGTAGAAACCTACTTCTAGAGTTTAACTTCATTTAAAAAGTGTCACCGCAACTATATCATAAGTTATCATAAAAACTAGGAATACGATGAACGGCTTGGACAATCTATAAGACTTGATTTTATGATTAGCAAGTAGTCTTTTTACAAAATACACGTTCTGATACTTGAAAACAAGATATTAATACAAAACCATAATTTCTACCTAAATTAGGTTTTAATAGTATTGAACATAAGACTCTTTTTTAGTATTGGATCATAACTATCTTTCTTAATAATAATCAATTTTTCTATAACAATCATACTGCACTCTTGCAAACGGACACGCTGGAACTATAACTTTAATATAGTGCTCAAGATTGATATATGTATTTAAATTCAGTTGTATTACTACAATATTCATGACATAATAAAAGTTGAATCTGACGTAATTCTCTATGAATTAGAGTATTTTACCTCAAAGGAATTCAATAATGCAGATTTAAGCATAAGAACAGTTGATTCTCTTCAAGGGGGACTTAGATTTACAAGGAAAATAATAGAAGATAGATCTAATAATTCACGCAAGATACTTTACACAGAACATTTTGGTTCAGCGGGAGCCCAATTTAGTATTGATTTTGGCGACAGGACTAAAGTAGTTATCAACAAGTTGATATCAAAATCCAAACACGTACTCTATGTTAATCTAGTAGAACCTCTGCTTCGATTTCTATTTATTTCCAGAGGATACATTCTTTTGCATTCTGCATGTCTTGACAAGAACGGATCAGGATTATTGATGTCTGCCCCCCCAGATACCGGAAAAACTACAACTGTTTTGAAATTTGTGAAAAATGGATTTTCCTTTCTTTCAGATGATATGACTATAATCAGATTGCCAAATGAAGCCTTGTGTTTTCCTAAACCAATGACTATTAGTTCGCATACTTTTAAGACCGCTGTTAGTGTTTCCAACACTAGTGATACAGAACGGAGTATGAGAGTTAGAAGCCTTGTTCACTCAAAAACAGGACGTGCCTTCATGCATAAATTGGCAAAGCTAAATGTTCCAATATTTACCATCAACACTGTGGGTCAATCCATAATAAGGCCTCCAAAGTATGGTATTAATTCCCTATTGAAAAATGCAAATATTAAAAGCAATACCAAAGTGGATAACCTATACTTTCTTAAAAGAGAAGGCAATGAATTTACTGAACTTGATACTGATTCGGCACTGGATCTTGCCATAGAGAATAGTGATGACGCATTCATATTTCCACCGTATGCAGAGCTTTTGAAATATATATCAATTAATGGAAAGAGCGCGCTTGAATTATTGGAAGAAGAAAAAAAATTGTTAAGCTCATTTCTATCCGGCATCAGTTGCCATATGGTTAAAAGTGAAACAAGAGGTTGGTTTAACATGATTTCAGAATTTACTGCAAATAGTACATAGGTAATGTGATACAAGATTGAAAAAATTTTCCCTTAAATTGAATAATATCTCAATGAAACTGACGCATCGGGGATGAAACAAGATATTCAAATCCGTTCGTCACCATGAGGGCCTATTCTATATCACCATTGGTAATTTTGTTGGAGCAACTCTTACCGGGGTATTTTGGTTATTGTTGGCAATGTTCCAGAATGTTCACGAATATGGCCAAATAAATTATGTAATTGCAATTGGATCTTTGTCTGCGAGTTTTTCATTATTGGGACTTAATACAGCAGTAACGACTCTAGTACCTCAAGGGCATAAAAATATAGATGTACAGGCAAATCAGGTAATTCTCGTCTCTGCAATTGTCTGTGCCATAATTGCCTGGATTTTCAATTGGTTACTTGGATTATTTGTACTAGGTATGGCATTTTGGATGATGTCGTCATACGAACTCTTGAGTAAAAAATTGTATTCTAAATATGCAATTAACATAATTGGCTCAAGAGGTTCACAGCTAGTCTTGTCTATGATACTTTATAGTTTTTTTGGACTCCAGGGAATAATTGTTGGTTTTATCATTTCATTCTTTGCATTCAGCATCACTTATTTTAAAACTATTCCTCAATTTAGTAAAAGTTTTGACAAGATAAGAAAAGAGTTTAGAACGTCTTTACATCTGTACTCGTATAATCTTTCAAATGCATTACTGTTGTATCTCGATAAACTAATTATTGCACCTATTTATGGATATACGATACTTGGCTACTATCAATTGGGATTTCAATTCTTGATGTTTTTTAGCATGATTTCAGTGAGCTTTTATCAGTATCTTATCCCTGAGGAATCGAGCGGCAGCAAAAGAAATAGATTAAGAATGTATGGAATAGCTCTTTCTGTAATAATAACTATTTTGGTATTTGTTCTCGCACCTCTAATCTTACAGGTTTTCTTTCCGAAATATGTTGATTCACTTAATTCAATAAGAATTCTAAGTCTGGGGATCATTCCAATGATGATTGCAGGTACTCTTAATTCAAAATTCTTGGCAATGAAATTGACCCGATATGTATTATTTTCTTCCATAACATACCAGGTAACTCAGATTATTCTTATTATCATTCTTGGAAAACTGTACGGAATAGAAGGAATATCAATGTCAGTAGTTATAGCAATGTTGTTCCAGATTACATTTCTTGGAATTGCTCATTTAAGATTGCCAAAATCAAAGGACAAAAAAGTTTGAACTGTAAGACAGTGCTATTTTCAATCAAAAATTACTATTTTACTCCAAGAAAGTTTAGGTTATCAGTATCTTACAAAGCAAGTTAACAGTTATGGAGTTTCAATTCGATGTTGTATATTAGCACATTTCAGATTATTGTCGTTGTTAGTTTTATCATCACAATCGTTACTTTGTCTTGTGTGGACATTAAGATCAATATCATCATTATTTCCACTTAGACTCAAACTATTGACTTGAGTCTTTAATTCATTTTCACATTGAACATTATTGTTCCCACTTAGTTTTTCATCACAATCGTTTGTTTGCTTTGTATTTATGTCATAATTGATGTTGTTATTATTACCTGAAACAGAAATTGCATCAAGAAAATTTTCATTAGTATTAGAACAAAATGCATTGTTGTCCCCGTTATCACTTTCATCGCATTTCTGAATCTGATTAACATGAATATTGGATACAACCTTGTTGTTTTTTCCCGTGATATCAACTCCATCTGTTATTGTTGAATCTTTGTTTTCGCAAATTGCGCCATTAGTACCAGTACCATATTCATCGCAGTCAATGCTATATTTAGAATCTGGATTTAGTTTTACATTGTTATTAGAAGAGTCTGCAAATATGTACTCATTACCATTATTAGTACTGATAAAGATTGTTGAAAAAACAACCATTGTTAGGGGAATTGTAATAGATTTCGAAATCATTATTAATTAAGTATTTCAATTTATGTTATAAATAAAATTTGG
>JARBAW010000044.1 GCA_029237505.1 Nitrososphaerales archaeon | reverse complement strand
TTCCCAAAATGTCATTCATGTATGCTTCTAGGATTTTTGATTGCTGAAGCATCTCACTTATCTTTTGTTCAGATGATACTTGATTATTAGAATTTTCTCTAGAGGTCATCGTGATATATTTTTCTGAGTAAAAAACGGGCATATAACTTTGCCTGACAAGTTTGTTGTCAAGAATCTGCTTGACGTGTGATAGAATATAACTATTCCTTGCTCTTCCTTGAAATAATATAGAATCCATGAGCAGCTATCAAAAACGCAGCCAAGGACATCTTTGTTGCAAAAACTAGATTCCATGGAGTTTCAGGATTTGGATACGGTATGCTGATGTTATCTAGATTTATGCTTCCTCCTAGAGCGTTGAGTGTTATCAAGGAACTCCATACAACAAAATTATATACAAACTCGTAAAGTGCAACTATTGCTAGTGCCAATACTATTAGCTGAAGTATTGAGCGTAAAGCAGGTGAAACTTCCTTCACCTTGTCACCCCCTAATTTGGTAACACAGTACCATGAGATTACTGAAACAATCATTAGGTAGGTAACTAGTTTTGAAAGTCCCTTGAATGGAAATTCTGTTTTAACCAAAATCTCACCTATCACAATTTTACCGGTCGCAGCATACTCAACTACACTTGCATAAAGAGCGTAAAACGTAATGGCAGTCATTATAGTTGCAGAAATGTAGAAAACTATAAGGTATACGGTTCTTTCAGATATCCTCTTTTCAGTTGAATAGTACATGATGGGAATTGTAATACTTGTCAAAGGCTATCAAATATAAAATTATACTTGCAATTTACAATGTTATCCAGATTTATCGATATTAGAATTCTGGAGTGAATTGCTGCACTAGATACATATTCAGTTTGGTTCCCATGACCACTAAATGCGCGTGGTAATATGCTCACATGAAGCAGATATTGACGGCATGTATTCTGCCGCAGTCGCACTCATGAGATATCCGGAGGCGAGGGTTTCATTCTATAACTACGGCCTGGAGAATTTTAGAAAAATGTTTAAACATATCAAAAAAGAGGCCAAAAAGTCAAAAAAAGGTCTTGCAGTCATTTCCGATCTTGGCATTAATGACGAGCAGATATCCGCCTTGGCTCTTGATTCCACCCGTTATTTGAAACAAAGACAGTGGCGTGTTTTCTGGGTTGATCATCACCCATGGCAGAAAGAGTCTATTGATACATTGAAAAGATTCTGCACTGTTTATCATGATTCGTCTGGGAGAAACTGTGCGACTGAAATAATGTATGAGAAATTTATGAGAAAAAACAAGATTGCAGAGCAATTAAAGTTGACAGCACATAGCTCGGACTTTATGATAGACGTCAAGAATCATGATTCCAGAGTCACTGAATTAATCCATTTTTACCGAAATAGTTCCGGTTCTAGACAAAAACTCGAATCGCTAGTACAAAAAGCCTCAAGGGGAATACTATGGGATACAGAGATGCAAAAAGACTATCTGAAATTCATTAAAGTTGCAGAACTTCACAAAAGCAAATCCCTAAAAACCTTGACATTGAGGAAAATCCGAGAATTTAACGTCGCCTTTGTGTTCACCTACCCCCTTGTTCAATCAAGTCTTTTTGCTAATGAGGTATTTTCTAACTCAAAGGCTGACATAGTTATGCTTTTTAACAAACTTGGAAAAGTCAGCATCAGGAGAAATACGGTCAAGATTTCATGCAGCAAGATAGCATCATTTCTAGTTGAAGGTGGAGGACATGAATTTGCATCCGGAGGTATGCTGAAAAACAATCCAAAGGATTTTTCCTCGTGCATTGGCGAGATGGAACAGGCAGTTATCAAATCTTTGAAGTGACTATGCAGTTTTGGCACCAGATACACTTGTAGATGAACAACACTCGAAATTACAAGAAAAACAATTAAATTTCAATTCAAATAATGAGTGCTGTGGCTAGCGAAAACCCTGTAGGCAACGTAATTTACGAATGCATGAGATGTGGTACTCCAGTTACGAATGAAGAACTTTCCAAATTACCTGAAATAAAGTGCATATGTGGATTTAGAGTATTTCGAAAGGCAAGACAGCCAATTGTAAAGCAAGTAAAGGCAATTTAGTGCAACGTACCACTTTCACATTAATTATATTTTTAAACTACCTAACGCTTATTTGTTAGAATTAAGATAAATAGGTATATGAAGATAGTCTGTCCGGATTGTCGAAAAGCTGCTGAGCTTTCAGATGATTTCACTTTTGTAAAATGTCAGTTTTGCAAGTTGGATATGACTTATGGGGAATATGTAAAATACGTGGCATATAGAGATGTAAGGTATAGAGATATTCTAAGCGATTACAAGAAGGAATAAGTCACTATAATCGTCAGCTGTTTATCAATTGTAACTAATTCTTTTGTCTAGGCTCCTGTTGTTTACATAAGATTATATCAGAAAATTCATTTCAAGCCACTTTCTTGGACCAATATCCTACACATCTTGAGCAGTCTAAATTAGTGGGCTTTTCATCAAATTTATCAGGATTATTGAAATAGGATATCTTGCCTAACACAAATTGTTTCTTGTGTTGAAAGATAAGAATAATTCTTGCTCTTGTCGGTAATAGCCGAGGAGGAAATATCCTATATCTGGTAAAGATGTACGTGACCTCGAATGAACATTCTCAGACAAACATGCATCAAGGTGTTACTTAATAAGTTGATAAGCAATTACGTTCTCTTATTATGCAAAAGCAATATGTTGCTAATTACCAGAACATTCAAAATGTACATTAGTTTTAGTTGTGTATACTTTATCTCACAAGACTCCAGAAATGATAATATCATGATTTTACTAGATAGCGACACATCATTTTTTATATCTATGCGACTATTATAACTAGAGATTCATCGTACTTTCACGGGTGGGGCCTTTTACTAATAAATGAAAGGTACCCCACCACTTATGTTAGCATCATAAGGAATATTATGTTTAATAATTTACCAACTTGATATTGAGAGTAAAATTATGAATTTGGACACCGGATGCCGATGCATTGTTGCCAAATGGAAGCGTACTGTATCAATACTACAAATGCGATTCGTAGAACAAGTTTCAGAGTCACGAGAGCTGTACGCTGTCTTCAATACATGGTACATGATTAAGAATGAATAGACGAATAAAAGAAAACAAACTACCAATAATTATTGGAGCTACTGTTGCAGCACTTGGGGCAAGTATCATAGGATTTGTCCCTACTATGGTGCCATCGACTATATCCGAAACAACACAAGAGATAACACGAAAAGGAAGTATATCCTTCGCAATGGTTGGGTTAAGTTTAGATGAGTTAGCCCAAGAGGCAGAACTAATTATCCAAGGAAAAGTAATTGACAAAAAGCAGGACAAAGGTGCTATATTAGGCAATGGAGAAAGAACCATAAGTCTGCCACTTGTAATCAATGAAATTCAGGTCAATAAAGTAATAAAGGGAACTTGGAAAGACAAGACAATCGGCGTTATAACTGAAGAAGACCTTAGTGGAATGGTTATTGTTGAAGACACCGCTGAGATGGAGCAAAACGAGAACGTATTTCTATTCCTAACTAAAGAATCAGTGTATAATAATGCCTATGCATTGCTAGGAAAGTTTCAAGGCAAATTCCACATAGATGATAATAATAAAGTAGAAGAAAATCAAATAGAAGATGAACCTAAAGAAAAAAAAGGATTGAATACTACAGAATTTGAAAATCGAATTTATGGAATACTTAGTGCAATACCAAAATCTGAACCGTGACTAGATAAGGATCTGTCTCCGTTTGACAGAACCACAAACACAACTGCAAAAGTTTTGCTGCAATATAATCCTACTTGCCCAGCTTGACATTCCAAGTTACGACATGCTTCTGTAGCAAGTCTAGTTACCATAACTATATATCAGAAAATTATTTCTTTATCATCGTTGAAATTATAGACAATACGTCCCTGTCCTTTATCTGATAGTCACCAGGTAGCCTTAATCCATTTCTCACATCTACAGCATAGACAATGCCTTTGGACAACTCAGTATGTATATCACTTGCAAGATCCTGTACCGTAGAACCATTCTTCATAAGAAATGCATCAGGAAGTACGTTACCTTTCTTATCGGACAATCTGTTTGGATCTGAGACTGGATATACTACATTCATGTTCAATAACTTAAAGACAGCTATGTTTAGCGCAAACTGCACTCCTGTTCTCAGATATTCACCTAATACATCCTTCCTGATAAAATTCAATGCCCACTTTTGTTTTTCATTAAGAACAGTATTTTCGTAGATATCAAATATTTCATCTCCGGGAGAATATTTTATCAAGCCTCTATTCTGAGCTCTTCGCAGAGTAAGTTCCGCATCGGCACTTGAAGGAATTACAAACATATGCTTATTGTGTTCACGAAGTCGATTGAAATTTTCTGCAGCAGTAGGTAAATCAATCTTGTTTGCTACTATTAACGAGGGTTTTGATATTTCTCTTAATGTAGAAATAAATTTTCTACTTTCATCAGGATCTAATTCATGAATGTTTCTATCAACGAGATTATTTTCAATTATAGATTGCTTTACATGCCATTCCTTCACACCAATACCGCCAAAAATTTCGGTTATAGCACGGGCAGTGTCCATTCCGGTATTTGTCATCCTCGAAATTTTTTCCCTATTTCCTTCAAATAATTTTAGATACCACAAAACGAGTTCTTCTTCGATATCGGATACATCTGCAATAGGATCTCCGGCTCCAGCTTCTGCGATTTTTCCTGATGCGTCAATGCTTCCAGAAGCATCAACAATGTGGAGTAATACATCCGATTGAGCAGCAACCGATAAGAATTGATTTCCAAGTCCCTTCCCTTCCCACGCACCCTTAATTAATCCTGGAAGATCTATCAACTCTACTGGAATAAATCTCCAACCATCTTTACACAGGGAATTTCTGGGATTGTCCTGTACTCCGAATTCTTTGTGAACACATAGAGTAATAACATGGGCATTTCCATGAATTGGTTTTTTGGTTGTGAATGGATAATTTGCTATTTCTTCAGTTCCCAAAGTAGCAGAATTAAAGAAGGTAGTCTTGCCCGTATTTGTTTTGCCTATTAAACCAATTCTTATCACACCTGTATTATTTGGACATGATTATTTATATCTAGCAACTAGCTTGGCTGAAAAATGAATTATTTCGCACATCAGAAACTTCGATGAGATCTCAACTTTGCACATAAAGTTCTATATGAACCAAATAGAAATTTCTTTAGTTATTAACGTATGTTTTATTCCATCTCAAGGCTTTAATAATTATATTATGAATCTTTTATATCAGCAAAAATGCACATAGAATTTGGATCTCAAATTAGGAAAGTTTTAGTTATCGGTCTTGGGCAACTAGGGCTTCCTGTTGCAAAATATGTTAAAGAAAGAGGATTTGAAACTTTTGGATATGATATAAACCCCGGTAGAATGGAGGATGCAGAAAAGAGTTTTGGAATAAAAAGCATAGACAAGTTCGATGAAATTGATGTTTTTATCCTATGCGTGTCAACACATGATCCTAATGATGAATATACTCCTTTTGTAGATGGGTTATTTTCACTGGCTCAAAAAATATCAAGGGAAGCAAAAAATGGCTCACTTGTTTCCATAGAAAGTACAATACCGAAGGGTACTTCAAAGAAAATTTTTGAGCTACTTAACCACAGGCTCCATGTTGCTCATGCGCCTCATAGATGGTATTCTCTTGAAGAGGACATACATGGTGTCAATCAGGTCAGGGTAATAGGTGGTGTAAGTGATTGTTGTCTGAAAGTAGCATTACAATTTTACGATAGTGGTAACGAAGCACTTGAATTTGATGATGATACTATTACAAAGAATACCAGCAATAGTCGTAGAATAACCAGTCTTGGGATTCCGATGCACCCTGTATCTGAAATTGAAATAGCAGAATTAACCAAAATAATCGAAAATGCCGATAGGTACATGCAAATAGCATTTTCTGAGGATCTATACCTTTATTGTCAGGCAAATAATGTTAATTTCTCAGAATTAAGAGATTCTCTGAATACCAAGTGGAATGTAAATATTCTTGAGCCTCGAGATGGAGTAGGAGGACATTGTTTACCCAAAGATACAAAGATGTTTTTGCAGTCGTCAAAATCAATAAAGAGCAAAATACTAATGGCAGCAATGGAAGTCGATAACGATTATAGAAGATTTAGAGAAATGAGGGGCTACAGGATGGTTCCTTCGGCCATTAACAATCATAAGTAGGCAAATTATCCAACTTTGGTTGTATGGAATCTAAAACAATTCTAGTATTTGGAGCTCATCCAGACGACCTGGAAATTGGCATGGGTGGAACCATTGCTAAACTCGTTGGGATGGGTTATCAAGTTCAGCCAGTAATTGCCACGTTACCAAATTTTGTAAAATCTGACACCAAAGAAGGCAGAAAGACAGAGTCTTTGTTGGCAGCCAAAGTAATGGGTTGCAAATCGCCTGAATTTCTTGACCTGTCACCTGAAGAGATGGTATTTGGAAGAAAATTCATTACTTTAATAGATTCTATAGTTACCAAATACAAACCAGACTCAGTATTTACTCAGTGGTATGGTGACTCTCATCAGGATCATCAGATTTTAACAAAAAGCGTGATTTCAGCATGTAGGGATCAAAATAATCTATTCATGTATGAAACTACAATACCAGGAGGAATCACAGAAAGCTCATTTAGGCCACAACTATTTGTAGACATTTCCCAAACAATCGATATAAAGAAAAACGCCCTGGAGTGCTTTGAGTCTCAGTTTGTTCGCTGCGGCGAGATTTGGATACCAGCAATTATGGGCAGATGTTCTTTTAGAGGATATCAAATAAATTCAAAGTACGCAGAGGCCTTTGAGGTAGTCAAGGTTACTAAATGGTAGATTACCAGACAGACACATGTTATTAATTCAATTCTAATAGCTTGAACCTTGCGAGCATCCAAATATGTAATAGCAATGACAAGTTTAAACCTGAGCTGGAACGTAAATCCACTTTTGATATCTTGAAAAAAATTTGAAGAGTTTATAAGTGAATATTTTATTTCCTTTTTGCAAGGATTTGCTGATTAAAGCAATCCGGATGGGCTCGTAGCTCAGCTTGGATAGAGCGCCTGCCTTCTAAGTCAATACGAAG